>NZ_JBWKXQ010000008.1:0-3469 GCF_059423125.1 Variovorax sp. GW531-E2
ACCCCAACACGAACCCCAACACCCCCGAACAGTCGCAGCTCGGCCGCGCCTCGGCCTACGCCGACAAGTACGACCCGAGCCTGCTGTTCCCCATCGCACGCACCACGCAGCGCGAAGCCATGGGCATCCAGGCCGGCGCCTTGCCCTTCTTCGGCGCCGACCTCTGGACCGCCTTCGAGCTGAGCTGGCTGAACCCGCGCGGCAAGCCGCAGGTGGCCATTGCGCACTTCACCATTCCCTGCGAAACGCCCAACATCATCGAGAGCAAGTCGTTCAAGCTGTACCTCAACAGCTTCAACAACAGCACCTTCGCCAGCATCGATGCCGTGCGCGAGCACCTGCGCACCGACCTTTCCGAAGCCGCATGGCGCGGCAGCGACCAGTCGGCCGGCATCGGCGTGAAGCTGCTCACGCCCGACCTCTTCGATCGCGAGCCGGTGCATGAAATCGACGGCCTGGACCTCGACCGCCTCGACATCGAATGCACCCACTACCAGCCCGCGCCCGAGCTGCTGAGCAGCGACACGACGCAGGTGCACGTGAACGAAACCCTCACCAGCCGGCTGCTCAAGAGCAACTGCCTCGTCACCGGCCAGCCCGACTGGGGCAGCGTGCAGATCCGCTACAGCGGCCCGCCCATCGACCAGGCCGGCCTGCTGGCGTACATCGTGAGCTTTCGCAACCACAACGAGTTCCACGAACCCTGCGCCGAGCGCATGTTCACGGACATCTGGCGCCAATGCCAGCCGACCAAGCTCGCGGTGTATGCGCGCTACACGCGGCGCGGCGGGCTGGACATCAACCCGTTCCGCACGAGCTGGCCGCAGGCGCTGCCGGCGAACATTCGTACGGCGCGGCAGTAACGGCCACCCGCGGGCTGTCGCGCGCAGCCGCGGCTTAAGCCCCTCTTCGGAATTCCTGAACTCGCAGGCCGGCCCCTGTGGCATTCTGAAATTCCCCCGCGAGTCCGCGGGCGAACGAACATCCGAAGCAGAGGCAAGACACATGGTTGAAGGCAAAGTGGTCGTCGTCACCGGCGCGGGCGGCGGCATCGGGCGTGACATCGCGCTCGCGATGGCGCGGCATGGCGCGAAGGTGGTGGTCAACGACATCGGCGCAGGGCTCGACGGCGCGGGCGGCAGTGCCGGCCCGGCGCAGCAGGTGGTCGAGGAAATCCGCGCGGCGGGCGGGCAGGCCGTGCCCAACACCGACAGCGTGGCCGATGCCGCGAGCGCCGGACGCATCGTGGAATGTGCGGTCGACAGCTTCGGGCGCATCGATGCAGTGGTGAACAACGCGGGCATCCTGCGCGACCGGTTCTTTCACAAGATGTCGGTCGACGAGTGGGACGCGGTGATCAAGGTGCACCTGTACGGCGCCTACTTCGTGAGCCGCGCGGCCGCGACGCATTTCAAGGAACAGAATTCGGGCGCGTTGGTGCACATGACCTCCACCTCGGGCCTGATCGGCAACTTCGGCCAGGCCAACTACGCGGCGGCCAAGCTCGGCATCGCGGCGCTGTCGAAGTCGATCGCGCTGGACATGCTCAAGTTCAACGTGCGCTCCAACTGCATCGCGCCCTTCGCCTGGAGCCGCATGATCGGCGCCATTCCCACCGACACCGACGAGCAGCGCGCGCGCGTCGACAAGATCAAGCAGATGACACCCGCCAAGGTGGCGCCGCTCGCGGTGTACCTGGCGAGCGATGCGGCCGCCGCGGTCAACGGGCAGATCTTCTCGGTGCGCAACAACGAGATCTCGCTCATCAGCCAGCCGCGCCCGGTGCGCTCCATCCACCGCTCCGAAGGCTGGACGCCCGAGAGCATCGCCGAGCACGCCATGCCCGCGATGCGCGCCAGTTTCTTCCCGCTGGACCGCTCGGCCGACGTGTTCAGCTGGGACCCGGTCTGAGAAGGTGTGAACGAACCCGCCATGTCCGGATTCATTCACACCTTCTGAGGACAAACCCGCAAGCGGCTGCAGGCGACGCCGTTCGCCGGACAATGCGCGTTCCTCCCGCTTCCTTCATGCCCGCCCGGTGAACCTGCACTTCGACCTGTTCGACCTGAAACTGTTCGTCTACGTGGCGGACGCGCGCAGCCTCACGCGCGGCGCCGAGAAGGCCTGCATCTCGCTGGCCGCCGCGTCCACGCGCATCAAGCAGATGGAAGAGGCGGTGGGCGGCAAGCTGCTGCACCGCAGCGCGCAGGGCGTGAGCCTCACGGCGGCGGGGCAGGCGGTGCTGTACCACGCCAAGCGCGTGATGCAGCAGATGGAGCACCTGCGCTGCGACATGCAGGACTTCAGCAAGGGCATCAAGGGCCATGTGCGCGTGTTCGCCAACACCACCTCGATCACCGAGTACCTGCCGCAGAAGCTCGCGGGCTTTCTCACGCAGCACCCGGCCGTGCAGGTCGATCTGCGCGAGTACCTGAGCGAAGAAATCGTGCGCGCCGTGGCCGACGGCGAGGCCGACATCGGCATCCTCGCGGGCGATGTGCACACCGGCGAGTTCGATGCGCGCCCGTTCGGGCGCAACCAGCTCGTGCTGGTGGTGCCGCCCACGCACCCGCTGGCGGGCGCGTCGTCGGTGGCCTTTGCCGACACGCTCGACGAGCAGCACGTGGGCCTGCACCACGGCAGCGCGATCCACCGCTTTCTGCAACGCCGCGCCGAACTCGCGGGGCGCGGCTTCAACCCGCGCATCCAGGTGAGCAGCTTCGAGGCCATCTGCCTGATGATCGAAGCGGGCGTGGGCGTCGGCGTGCTGCCGTCGTCGTCGGCGCAGCGGCTGTCGATGGCGATGCGGATCGCCACGGTGCCCTTGAGCGACGCCTGGGCCGAACGCGAACTCAAGCTCATCGCGCGCAACCGCGAGCAGCTGCCGGCTTCCGCGCGCGAGCTGTTCGATCACCTCGTTTTGACCTGAGGCGCGACGGGCCATGTCCGCCGACCTGAAGTCGCTGCGCCTGTTCGTGGCCGTGTCCGACCACGGCAGCATCAGCGAAGGCGCCAAGCGCTGCCACATCGCGCTCGCGGCTGCGAGCAAGCGCATCTCTGATCTCGAAGCTCGCGCTAGGCTGCCGCTGCTGGTGCGCCATGCGCGCGGCGTCACGCTCACCTCGGCCGGCCATGGGCTGCTCCTGCATGCGCGCGCCGTGCTCTCGGCCATGGACCGGCTGGGCGCCGAGCTCGACGATTTCCAGAACGGCGTGGCGGGCGTGGTCAGCATCACGGCCAACGCCTCGACCATCGCGCAGTTCCTGCCGGCGCAGATCGGCTCGTTCCTGCGCCTGCACCCGGTGCTCAAGATCGACCTGCAGGAGCGCGCCAGCACCGAGGTGGTCAAGGCCGTGCAGGCCGGCCTGGCTGATATCGGCGTGATCGAGGGCCAGACGCCGGCCGACGGTCTCGAATGCCTGCCCTACCGCACCGACGAGCTGGCCGTGGGGGGGGGGGGGGGCCCCCC
>NZ_JBWKXQ010000008.1:3479-176255 GCF_059423125.1 Variovorax sp. GW531-E2
GCTGGCGGTAGTGGTCGCGCGCGACCACCCGCTGGCGCGCCGCAAGCGCATCGATGTGCAGGAGGTGCTGCGCCACGACCATATCGTGGTGCGCGAAGGCACGGCGCTGCACCGCGTGCTGCTGGCCACCGCGCTCGAGGCCCAGGTGCCGCTCAAGGTGCGCATGCAGGTGGGCAGCTTCGACATGGTCTGCCGCATGGTGGAGCAGGGCGTGGGCATCGGCGTGCTGCCCTATGCGGCCATCCTGCCGCAGCTGCAGATCCTCAAGCTGCGCTGCCTCAAGCTCGACGCGCCCTGGGCGCTGCGCCGCCACCTGCTGTGCGTGCGCCGCCAGCAGGAGCTCACGGCCGCCGCGCGCTCGGTGCTCGAACACCTCGGCCGCCCCGACTGATCCGAGGGCGTGGGGCGGCGAGCCTTCGCGCCGCGCGAAGGCTCGAACTCGCCAAAAACGAATTGTTCTCCTGCGGCCCTCGCGCAAAGATGCGGGCACACCAAAGGAGACACCCTTGAAGATCATCCGCGTCAGCGCCACGCCGCTGAACATCCCCGTGACCATCGACGTGGTCGGCCTGAACAAGCAGACCTCGCTGTCGCTGTGCCTCACCGAGATCGAGACCGACACCGGCCTCGTCGGCCACGGCATGACCGCCATCACCGAAGAAGAAATCATTGCCGCCGCCGTGCGCGAAGTGGCCGGCCCCGCGCTGATCGGCGAAGACCCGATGGCCACCGAGCGCCTGTGGGAGAAGCTCTACTGGCTGCTCTCGCCGCGCGGCCAGACCGGCTATGCGAGCCACACCATCGCCGCGCTCGACATCGCGCTGTGGGACCTGAAGGGCAAGGCATTGGGCCAGCCGCTGTGGCGCCTCTTCGGCGGCGCGCGCGCCAAGGTGCCGGTGTACGCTACTTTCGGCTTCGGCTTCTTCGAGCGCGACCAGCTCGCTGCCGCCGCCAAGCTGTGGGTGTCGCAAGGCTTCAATCGCCTGAAGATGACCGTGGGCAACCACGCGCTGGCGCGCCGCGACGAGCCGCGTCCGCTCGACGAAGTCATTGCCGAAGACGTGCGCCGCGTGGCCGCCGTGCGCGAGGCCGTGGGCCCCGACGTCAAGCTGTACGTCGATGCCAACTGCGGCCTCGACCTGTTCCATGCCACCGAACTCGCGCACCGCATCGAGCCCTACGGCATCAGCTTCTTCGAGGAGCCGCTCACGCAGAACGACGTGCGCCAGATGGCCCAGCTGCGCGCGCGCACGCGCATTCCGCTGGCCTGCGGTCAGAACGAGGGCCTGGCCTTTCGCTTTCGCGACCTGCTGGTGAACCAGGCGGCCGACGTGCTGCAGCCCAACGTGACCATCTCGGGCGGCTACTCGCAGTGCCTGAAGATCGCGGGCATGGCCGCGGCCTTCAACGTGCCCATCGACAACGGCGGCGCCTGGCCCTTCCACAACATGCACCTGCACGCGGGCGTGTCCAACGGCGGGCTGGTCGAGTACCACTACGTCGCGGTGCAGATGCTCAAGCAGATCTTCGACGGCCTGCCCGTGCCTGACCAGGGCTGGCTCACGCTGCCCGAGGCGCCGGGCCTGGGCTTCACGCCCAACGCCGAGCGCGTGCGCGAGCTCGCGAAGCTGCCGACCTCGCACGGGAAAGGCAAGGCCTGAGCGCCACCCGACGACACTTCCGACCACGACCAGGCCGCGCAGACGGCCGGCGCATCCCGACCACCACGGAGACAAGATGAACGACAGAAGAACAGACGCCAAGCGGCCATCGCGCCGGCATGCCCTGCAGGCCACCCTGGCCCTGGCCGGCCTGCTGGCCGCCGCACCCGCCGCGTGGGCGCAGAAGTTTCCCGACAAGCCCATCCGCATCGTCGTCGGCTACTCGGCCGGCGGCGGCGTCGACGCGGTCGCGCGCATGCTCAGCGCGCGCCTGCCCGCGGTGCTGGGCCAGCAGGTGCTGGTCGAAAACCGCACCGGCGCCACCGGCCTCATCGCGGCCGACCTCGTCGCCAAGGCGCCGCCCGACGGCTACACGCTGATGATGGGCGACAGCGCCTTGCTCATCGCCAAGCTGCTGCAGCCGAAGATCGCGATCGATCCGCTGACCAGCTTCAAGCCCGTGGCCGGTGCCTTCGTGTCGCCGCTGATGATCGTCGCGGGCAACGACTTTCCCGCGAAGACACCCGCCGAACTCGTCAAGGAACTCAAGGCGCACCCGGGCCGCTACTCCTACGCGTCGTCGGGCGTCGGCACCGTGCAGCACCTGGGCTTCGAGATGCTCAAGCAATCCACCGGCGCGTTCGTGGTGCATGTGCCCTACCGCGGCGCGGCGCAGATCGTGCCCGACGTGGTCGGCGGCCAGGTGCCGCTGGGCGTGGTGAGCGCCACCGCCGCCATGGCGCAGTCGAAGGCCGGCAAGCTGCGCGCACTCGCGCTGCTGAACAACGCCAAGCTTGAAGGCGCCGAAAGCGTCGCACCGCTGGCCGACGCATTGCCGGGCTTCGACGTGGCGCCGCGCATCTTCCTGCTCGCACCGGCGGGCACGCCCAACGATGTCGTCGACAAGCTCTCGGCCGCCGTGAAGACCGTGCTCGACATGCCCGAGACGGGCACCGCCGCCGCTGCACAAGGCACGCTGCGCGCCTACGCCACGCCGGCCCAGCTGGGCAAGGACATGGCGGAGGAAACGACGCGATGGAAACGCATCATCACGGACCAACGCATCGTGGCGGAGGGGAACTGAGGTGACGCAGCCCCATCTCGGCCTCATCGTTCCTCCCGCAGCCAGCGCCGTGCCGGTCGACGGCCCGCTGCTCTATGGCGACCGCATCCGCTTCAGCGCCAAGGGCCTGGGCCTGGGCGAAATCTCCACGCGCGGCTACACCGAGGTGATCGACTCGGTCATCGGCAAGGCGCTGGAACTCAAGGCGGAAGGCGCCAGCGCCGTCTCCCTCATGGGCACCTCGCTGAGCTTCTTTCGCGGCGTGGCCTTCACCCGCCAGCTGAAGCGCGAGATGGAACAGGCCACGGGCCTGCCCTGCACGACGATGAGCGACGCCATCCTTGCGGGCCTGCGCCATTTGAAGGTGCGGCGCGTGGCCGTCGCCACCGCCTACATCGACGAGGTCAACACGCAGCTGCGCACCTACCTCGAGCAGAGCGACTTCGAACCGCTGGCACTCGAGGGCCTGGCCATCTCCGACGTGCAGGCCGTGGGCCAGGTGTCGACCGAGGTGCTGGTCGACCTGTGCCTGAAGGTGTTCGACGACCAGCCCGGCGCCGACGGCCTCCTCATCTCGTGCGGCGGCCTCGTCACGCTCGATGCCGTGCGCGAGGTCGAGGCACGCCTGCGGGTGCCCGTGGTGTCCAGCTCGCCCGCGGGCTTCTGGGACCTCGTGCGCACCGCCGGGCTCGATGCGCGTTCGCCGGGGCAGGGCCGGCTGTTCGCCTGACCGGCCTCAACCGAGCCAGCGCCCCACGCGGGCCGTGCCGGCCAGCTGCCAGACGCGCTCGCACAGCGCCTTCGCTTCGTCGGCCGTCGCGCCTTCGCCGTAGTGCGCCAAGCGTTGCATCTTGTCCTCGATCTCGGCGCGGCTCAGACTGTTGCCGGGGTCGCCCTTGGGCTCGTCGACGCGGCCGGCCAATTTGCGGCCGTCGGCGGTGTGGACGCTGACCTTGCCGATCCAGCGCGCGGGGTAGGCGGTGTCGACCTCGTCGTCCAGCGCCATCGTCACCTTCTCGCGGAAGGCCGAGACCTCGGGCGAGAGAAAGTCGCGGTCGAACTCGCCCAGGCCCGCGCGGCCGTGCACGGCGATGAGGCCCAGCACCGTGCCCATCGAGAACTTGCCCTGGTGCACCGTGGCGGGCACCGTCACGCGGCCCAGCACGTCGATGGCACCCTGGTGCACGTGGGTCGTGACCCGGGACACGTCTGCTGGTTTCAGCTGGTTCTGTTCCATCACCTGCAGCAGCGCGTCGGCGGCCGGGTGCGTGTGGCGGCAGGAGGCGTGGTACTTGAACGAGGTCTCGGCCAGCGTCCAGCGCGTGCCCAGGCCGTCGGTGAGCTTCGCGGGATCGGCGTCGCTCGACATGCCCACGCCCAGCCCCTGCGCGCCTTCGAGAATCTTGGCCGCGCCCGTGAAGCCGTCCTGCGCGAGGTAGGCCGACATCAGCCCGCTGGCCGCCGCGTGCGCGCAGTGCAGCTGCTTCGAGTCGGCCGCGTCGCGCAGGAACTCCCACACACCGGCCGACTGCGTGCCCGCCGAGCCGAAGGCATGCAGCATCTGCTGCGGCGACAGGTCGAGCAGGCGTCCCACGGCCGCGGCTGCCGCGAGCGTGCCCGCCGTCGCCGTGGTGTGGAAGGTGCGGTAGTGCGACCGGCCGAGGAACTCGCCGACGCGGATGCCCACCTCGTAGCCCGCGACCACGGCCGTCAGCAGTTGCGCACCACTGGCACCGAGGCTCTGTGCCACTGCGAGTGCGGGTGCGATGACCACGGCGGCGGGGTGGAACACCGAGCCGTTGTGCACGTCGTCCTGCTCCACGTAGTGCGAGGCCGCCGCGTTGACCATCGCCGCGAACAGCGGGGAGCTGGTGCGCCGCGAGGTGAGGATTTCGCTCGGGCCTTCAGCGGGGCCCATCATCTGCGCGAAGCGCTCGATGCTGCGTATCGGCCGCGCCGTGCGGGCCGCGAGCACCGAGCCGAGCCAGTCGAGCATCAGGTCTTCGGTGCGGCGCAGCACGGGCGCGGGAATGTCGGCGAACTTCAGCTCGGCCGCGAAGGTCGCGAGCACCTTGCTGGGGTGGTCGATGGCGTTCATGTGCAGTCCTTCAGAACGAGCGTGGCAGGCCGAGCATGTGCTCCGCCACGTAGCTCAGGATGAGGTTGGTCGAGATCGGCGCCACCTGGTACAGCCGCGTCTCGCGGAACTTACGCTCGATGTCGTATTCGCACGCAAAGCCGAAGCCGCCGTGGAACTGCAGGCAGGCGTTGGCCGCCTCCCAGCTCGCCTTGGCCGCGAGGTACTTCGCCATGTTGGCCTGCGCGCCGCAAGGCTGGCGCGCGTCGAACAGGCGGCAGGCCTCGTAGCGCATCAGGTTGGCGGCCTCGGTCTCGATGAAGGCTTCGGCAATCGGAAACTGCACGCCCTGGTTCTGCCCGATGGGGCGGCCGAACACCACGCGGTCCTTCGTGTAGGCCGTGACCTTGTCGATGAACCAGTAGCCGTCGCCGATGCACTCGGCCGCGATCAGCGTGCGCTCGGCATTGAGGCCATCGAGGATGTACTTGAAGCCCTGGCCTTCCTCGCCGATGAGGTTTTCGGCCGGGATCTCGAGGTTCTCGAAGAACAGCTCGTTGGTCTCGTGGTTCACCATGTTGAGGATGGGGCGCACCGTCATGCCTTTGCCGATGGATTCGCGCAGGTCGACGATGAAGATCGACATGCCTTCCGACTTCTTCTTCACGTCCGCCAGCGGCGTGGTGCGCGCCAGCAGGATCATCAGGTCCGAATGCTGGATGCGCGAGATCCACACCTTCTGTCCGTTGACGACATAGCGGTCGCCCTTCTTCACGGCGGTGGTCTTGATCTTCGTGGTGTCGGTGCCGGTGGTCGGCTCGGTCACGCCCATCGACTGCAGGCGCAGCTCGCCGCTGGCGATCTTCGGCAGGTACTGGCGCTTCTGCGCCTCGCTGCCGTGGCGCAGCAGCGTGCCCATGTTGTACATCTGGCCGTGGCAGGCGCCCGAGTTGCCGCCGCAGCGGTTGATCTCTTCCATGATCACCGAGGCCTCGGTCAGGCCCAGGCCCGAGCCGCCGTACTCCTGCGGAATCAGGGCAGCCATCCAGCCGGCCTGGGTGAGTGCGTCGACGAACTCGGCGGGGTAGCCGCGTGCCTCGTCGACCTTGCGGAAGTACTCGTTGGGAAACTGCGCGCACAGGTCGCGCACGGCGTCGCGGATGTCGGGGAAACGGTTGTCGGTAGCGATCATCATGTGCTTCAGTCCTGGCGGGGGCCGCCCGCTTCCTTTTCGACGCGTTGCCAGATCTCGATGGCCATCGGGTCGTCGATCTCCTCGAGGATGTGGCCCACGAGGCCGATGGCGCGCGCCATCACGCCGAAGCCGCGAATGATCTTCCATGGAAAGCCGAACTCGGCGGCAATGGCGCCGATGGCGCCCGTGGCGTTGATCGGCAGCGACTTGCCCGACACGCGCTCGGCCTCTTCCTGCACCGCCTGCATCAGCGCGACGTAGTGGCTCGACAGGCCGTTCTCGGCCGCGATCTGGAAAAGGCGCGGCGTGCGCGGGTCGATCGGCTTGTGCAGCGGATGGCCCAGGCCCGGCACGATGATCTTGCGCGCGCGGTGGTCGGCCACGATGTCCTTCGCCATGTCGGCCAGCGGACGGCTCGGCTTCTCGCCGAAGGGAATGGCCTCGTACAGCATCTTCGCGGCGCCCTCGGTGCTGCCCACGAACACGGTGCCCAGCCCGCACAGGCCGGCGGCCACGGCGGCCTGCAGGGCTTCGGGCGCGCCGGCATAGGTGAGCCGCGCGGCCAGCGCGCTGGGCGTCACGCCGTGCTCCACCAGCGTGACGACGATGGCGTTGAAGGTCACGGACTCCTGCGGCGTCGGGATGCGGCCCGTCAACTCCAGGAAGGCCATGTCGCCCAGGTTGAGGTGGCCGAGGATCTCCGAGGGCAGGTCGCGCCCGCGCACGGTGATCTTGTCGGGCGTGCTGTGGCCGAGGTCGGTGTGCAGGGATTTCTTGATCTTTGTCATGGCCGCAAATCTATCCCCGCACGCGCCCGCAGGCGCTCAGTGATTGCGAAACCCTCCCTTCCGCAATCGCGAATGCCCGCCGGCGGGGTCTTCGGGCACGCTGCGATCCGTCATTGCAACGGAAAAGAAAAGGCAGACAGCGCGATGGATTCCGACTCACTCCTGGCCGTGCGCGAAGCGGCGCTCGACTACTTCACCCGCAGCGGCGCCACCGCGCGACGCCGCGCTCGCACCGAACACCCGCAGGCCGACGAGGCCAACGGCTGGGGCGAGATCGCTGCGCTCGGCTGGCCCGGCATGCTGGCGCCCGAAGCGGCCGGCGGCCTCGCACTGGGGCTCGACGGCGCCGCCGAGATCCTGCGCGCGGCCGGCGAACATGCGACGCCCGAGCCGCTGCTGGCGGTGGCGGGCCTGAGCGCGCTGCTGCTGGCGCGGCTCGACACGCCGGCGGCGCGTGCCCTGCTGGCCGAGCTGGTGGCAGGCCGCAGCCTGCCCGCGCTGGCGTGGCAGGAAAGCGCGGGCGACCTCAGCGCCGTGCCGCTGGCCTGCGGCTGCGAGGCGCGCGCGGGTCAGGGGGGCGGCGTGCTGCTGCAGGGCGACAAGCTCATGGTGCTTCCCGGTGCCGCCGCCAGCGGCTGGCTGGTGTCGGCGCGCGGCGAGGACGACGCCGTGCTGCTGTGGGTGCCGCGCGGCACAGCCGGCGTGAGCGAGACGATCGTGCCGCTGGTCGATGGCAGCCAGGCAGCCAACCTGCGCTTCGAAGAGGTCGTGCTGCCGGCCGACGCCGTGCTGGCCAGCGGACCGGCCGCGCAGGAGGCGCTGCGCCAGGCGCTCGCGGCCGGGCAGATCCTGCAGGCGGCCGAGCTGCTCGGCGCGGGGCAGGCGATGCTGGCGCAGACGCTGGCCTACCTGCGCACGCGCTCGCAGTTCGGCAAGGCCATCGGCAGCTTCCAGGCGCTGCAGCACCGCAGCGTCGACATGTTCATCCACCTCGAGGTGGCGCAGGCCACGCTCAACGAGGTGCTCGCGCTGGCAAGCGACGGCACCTTGCCTTCTGACCGGCTCGAAGCCGAGGCCAGCCGTGTCAACGCGCGTTGCACCACTGCCGCGCTGCAGGCGTCGCGCGCGGCGGTGCAGCTGCATGGGGCCATCGGCTACACGCAGGAGTGCGACCTGAGCCTGTTCTACAAGCGCGTGCTGTGCCTGTCAGCGTGGCTGGGCAATGCCACGGCGCACCAGCGCCGGCATGCCGCGCTGACTGGCGAAGCTGAAGCTGCTGCGAGCAGTGCTGCAGCCTGGAACGGCGAGTTCCTCGCGCGCACCACCGACTGGTCCGCCATGCCCGAGGCCGAGTTCCGCCGCATGGTGCGTGGCTTTTTGCAGCAGCGTTATCCGGCGCACCTGCGCTACCTGTCGCACCGCGCGCGCTGGAGCGAGATGCGCGACTGGTACCTCACGCTCTCGGCGCAGGGCTGGATCGCGCCGGCCTGGCCGCAGTCGCACGGCGGCATGGGCCTGCCGGCGGAGAAGCTCATCGCGTGGATCGAGGAGCTGGAGCAGCACGGCGTGGCGCGCGCGCCCGACCAGGGCATCGTGATGATCGGCCCGCTGCTCATCCAGCACGGCACGCCCGAACAGCAGCAGCGCTTCCTGCCGCGCATCCTGAGCGGCGAGCACGTGTGGTGCCAGGGCTATTCGGAGCCCAATGCCGGCTCCGACCTGGCCGGCCTGCGCACTGAGGCGGTGGCCGGGCGCGACGCGCAGGGCGATCACTTCGTCGTCAACGGCCAGAAGATCTGGACCACGCTCGCGCAGGACGCCAACCACATCTTCATGCTCGTGCGCACCGACAAGGGCGCGCGCAAGCAGGAGGGCATCAGCTTCCTGTTGTGCGACCTGCGCACGCCGGGCGTCACGGTGCGGCCGATCCACACGCTGGCGGGCGAGCCCGAGTTCTGCGAGGTGTTCTTCGACAACGTGCGCGTGCCGGCCGACAACCTCGTGGGCCGGCTGCACGGCGGCTGGACGATTGCGAAGGCGCTGCTGGGCTTCGAGCGCATCTTCCTGGGCAGCCCCAAGCAGTCGCAGTACGCGCTGGGCCAGCTGGCGCGGCTCGGGCAGGCACGGCGCCTGTTCGCCGACCCGGTGTTCGCGCAGCGCTTCGCAGCGCTGCGGCTCGACGTGCTCGACCTGTCGGCCGCCTACACGGGCTTTGCCGACATCGTGCGCGCGGGCAAGCCCTTGCCGGCCTCGGTGTCGCTGCTGAAGATCTGGGCCAGCGAGACCTACCACCGCATCGGTGCCTTGCTGGTCGAAGCCGGCGAAGAGCAGGGCGCGGTCGCGGGCGACCAGGTGCTCGACGGCCAGAGCTTCAACGTGCTCTCGCCGCTCATCGGTTCCACCGCCGCCATGATCTACGGCGGCACGAACGAGATCCAGCGCAACATCCTCGCGCGACAGGTTCTAGACCTGCCGGCCTGAGCGATGTGAGCCGCCAAAGAAATACACAACTGGAGACAACGCTCATGCAATCCCTCGAACTTTCGCGCCGCCAGCTCATGGCCGCGCTGGCGGGCAGCGCGGCGCTCGCCGCACTGCCGCACCGCGCCTTCGCGCAGCAGCCGCTGCCGCCGCTCATCAAGCTGGTGGTGGGCTATTCGGCCGGCGGGCCGGTGGATGGCGCCGCGCGCCTGCTGGCGCCCGCGCTGGGCCAGGAGCTGGGCACGCAGGTGATCGTGGACAACCGGCCCGGCGCCGCCGGTTCGCTCGGCGGCAACGCCGTGGCCAAGGCGCCGCCCGATGGCGCGATGCTGTTCTTCGGCGCGAGCCCGACCATCACCATCAACCCGAACGTGCAGCGCAGCATGCCCTTCGACCCGATGAAGGACCTCACGCCGCTGGCGCCGCTGGTCGACTACACCAACGTGCTGGTGGTCAACAACGACCTGCCGGTGCGCAACGTGGGCGAGCTGCTGGCCTATGCCAAGGCCAAGCCCGGCAAGCTGTTCTACGGTTCGGCGGGCGTGGGCGCGTCGAACCACCTGAGCGGCGCGCTGCTCGAGAAGATGAGCGGCGTGCAGCTCACGCACGTGCCCTACAAGGGCAGCGCCCCGGCGCTGGCCGACGTGATGGCCGGCACCGTGCCGATGATGTTCGACATCATCGCCACCTCGCGGCCCTTCATCCAGTCGGGCAAGCTGCGTGCATTGGCCGTCACCTCGCGCCAGCGCAACCGCATGCTGCCGGACGTGCCGACCATGATCGAGTCGGGCGTGCCCGGCTACGACGTGGGCGGCTGGTTCGGCCTGTACGGCCCGGCGCGCATGGACCCGGCGCTGGTGGCGCGCGTGAACGCCGCGGCGCAGAAGATGCTGGCCCGCGAGGACATCGCGCACCGCCTGCGCGAGCAGGGCTACGAGGTCTGGACGGGCGCGCCGGAAGTGCTGGCGACCAAGGGCGTGTCGGACCGCAAGCTGTGGGCCAGCGCCTCCAAGGGCATCGAGGCGGAATAGCCGATGCCCCCCCGCATTCATCACCTGCTCGAAGACCGCGCGGCCCGCACGCCGGACGCGGTGTTCCTCCACGAACTGGACGGCACCACCACCTATCGCGCACTGCAGGCCATGGTCGAGACCGCCGCGAACGACCTGCTCGCCGCCGGCGTGCGGCCGACCGACCGCGTGCTGCTGGTGGCCGAGAACTGCGCCGCCCACATCGCGCTGCTGCTGGCCTGCAGCCGCGTGGGCGCGTGGTCGTGCGGCGTCAACGCGCGCATGTCGCCGGGCGAGATCGCGGCCATCGCCGAGCGCGCCGACGCGCGCCTGTGTGGCTTCACCACCGATGCGTCCGACGCGGCGCGCACGCATGCGCAGCGTGCGTCGGCCGTGCCGGCCACGCTGCCCGGCGTGATGTTCACTGCCGCGCGCGCCGAGGCCCGCCCCGAGCCCGATGCGGCGCTCGCCGATGCCGCCGCGATCATCTTCACCTCGGGCACCTCGGGCACGCCCAAGGGCGTGATGGTGTCGCACCGCGGGCTGCTGCACTTCGGCCGCGTGTCGGCGGCGGTGCGCGCGCTCGACACGCGCGACCGCGTCTACGCCTTCCTGCCGATGACCCACATCTTCGGCATCGGCACCGTGCTGATGGCCGCGCTCACGGGCGGGGCCGCGCTGGTGCTGCGCGGCAGCTTCTCGCCGGCCGACATGCTCGAGGCGCTGGCGCACGGGCAGGTGTCGAACCTGCTCGGGCCGCCGACCATGTACGCGCGGCTGCTGGCGCACATCGAGGCGCAGCAGCTGGCGCCGCGCTTTCCGAATTTGCGCTACGTGTACACCGGCTCCGCGCCGCTCGATCCGGCGCTCAAGCAGCGCGTGGAGCGGCTGTTCGGCCAGCCGCTGCACTACGGCTACGGCCTGTCGGAGTACGCGGGCTCGGTGTTCCTCACGCGCACCGAGGCGCCGCGCGCGGACACCTCGGCCGGCTACGTGGTCGAAGGCGGCGAGGGGCGCATCGTCACGCCCGAGGGCACGGAGGCTGCATCCGGCGACACCGGCGAGATCTGGCTGCGCGGCCCGGGCCTGATGCTGGGCTACTTCCGCGACGCGCCCGCCACCGCGCAGGTGATGCGCCCGGGCGGCTGGTACGCCACCGGCGACCTCGGCCGCTTCGACGCCGACGGTGCGCTGTTCGTGGTGGGGCGGCTGAAGGAAATGATCATCCGCTCGGGCTTCAACGTGTACCCGGCCGAGGTCGAGGCGGTGATCGGGCGCTTCGCCGGCGTGCACCTGTGCGCCGTGGTCGGCGTGCCCGAGGCCGACGGCAACGAGCAGATCGTCGCCTTCGTCGAGCTGAACCCTGGCGCGGTGCTCGACGAAGCGGCGCTGCGCACGCATCTGGCCGAGCACCTGTCGCCCTACAAGCGGCCCGCGCGCATCGAGGTGATCGAGGCGATGCCGACCACCGCCAACGGCAAGCTGCTCAAGCGGGAACTGCAATCACGGGCCCGGCAGCCCTGAGATTCGCAGGAAGGTCGCCGATGACACTGCGGCGCCCCTTCTGCGTGTCCATGTACTCGCGCATGCGGGCGATGCGGCCCTCGCGCAGCTCGAGGATGAAGCAGTAGTCGTTGTCGTAGTGCCGGCCGTTGGCGAGCGTGGCCTGCAGGCGCATCTCCAGTACCACGGTGTCGCCTTCGCAGAGCAGGTGGGTGAAGTCCACCGACACGTCGGCCACGAACAGCTTCGGAAACTCTTCGACGAGAAAGCGCACGATCGTCTGAGGCCCGATCATGTGGTCGGTGAAGCCCAGGGCCACGCCGGTGGCGTTGTCCTTGGGCGCCAGCCATTCGGCGTCGTCGGTGAAGGCGGCGCGCACGCGCTGCGGGTCGCGGCTGGCGAAGGCCTTCCAGGCGTCGACGACGGCGCGCTTGTTCTGCTCGGGGGTCATGGGGTGCGGCGGATGAAGTGAAGGAGCGGCGACGATAGGGGCGCCGCGTTGCGCCGGCCCGCTGCTTCCGGACATCTGCAACGCGCTCTCGGACTTATCCTGCAAGGAGCCGCGCTGCTGTCCGCCAGCCGATGCGCCGTGCAGGCCGCATCGTGGGGGCCTTCAACAAGGAATCCACGCCATGGCCGATGACCTGAGCAAGCGCGGACCGCAGGATGCGGCCCGCATCAATGTCAACGAACTGCACGAGGTTCGCTACTGGACCCAGACGCTGGGCGTGACCGAGGCGCAGCTGCGCTCGGCCGTCGCGGCCGCCGGGGTCGAGGTGAAGGACGTGCGCACCTACCTCGGCAAACCCTGAGCGCGCGCTGCAGGTGCGGCCCGGCGGGCAGGGCGCGCGTAGGCAGGCTCCTACAGCCGCGGCGCGGAGCGGGGCCGATACTCGTGGCCTTGTTCCCGCCTTCAGGAATCCTGCCTTGACCGTGCTCCCTGCCGCCTCTCGTCCCACGGGCCGCGCGCCCTTGCGGGCCGCTGCGTCGCGATGAAGTCGTCTCCCAGCGCCCGCAGCTGGATTGCGGCCGGCGTGCGCCATGAGCTGCTCACGCGCGCCCTGCCGGCGCTGCGGCACGACATGACGGCGCCCGTCTCGGTGATCCGCATGGCGGTGCTGATGCTCAAGCGCCAGGTGGCGGCCGACCCCGTCGACCCCGCGGCCTGCGAGGAGCGGGTGAACCTCATCGACAGCCAGGTGTCCGAGCTGGTGGCCGCGATCCGCTCGCTGCGCGACTGGGAACTGGCCACCACCGACGACGGCATCACGCGCAGCGCGCTGGTGGCGCAGTGCATGACGCTGATGCGCTCGGCCTTCGACCTGCACGGCGTGGCGCTCGAGGTCGACGAGGCGCTCGCCGCCCCGCAGGACGACGAGCCGCGCTGGCCCAATGCCGCCGCGCTGCGCTACCTGTTCCTGGGCGCGCTGGGCTATCTGCACGACGGCGCGGACGAGGCCGGCACCATCCGCATCGAGCCCGACGGCACCGACGCGCTGCGCCTGCACGCCCGGGTGCGCGAGGCCGGCGGCGCGAACGCGGTGCTCGACGCCCACCGCGCGCCGCGCGCCCTGGCCATCGACACCGTGGCGCTGCAGAACCTGGCCGAAGACCTCGGTTACGCCGTGCTGCTCGACGCCGACACCGTGCGCTTCGCCCTCGCCGCGGGCTGAGGCGTCCGCAGGAAGGCGAGCAATCGCCGCTCCGCCGCCACTAGGCCGCGCGCCGGGCCGGCCGTGGCGGCACGGGCCGCGATCTTCTCCAGCAGCGTGCCCGTCGCCGCCGTGTCGTCCTCGCGCGCCAGCGCCTCGCCCAGCGCCAGCACGGCCGGGTGCACGTAGGCTTTCTTGCAGACCGCCGGCGTGTTGCCGAGCTGCCGCGCCACGGCCGCGAGGATGTCCCTGGCGCCGGGCCGGCGCTCGCCCTCCCAGGCACAGGCCCGCCGCGTGAGCTCCAGCGCCTGCACCGTGCCGTGCCAGGTGCGGAAGTCCTTGGCGGTGAAGCGCTCGCCGTTGCCCTTGCCTGTGTCGGTGGCGTCGGCGATGTAGTCGTTCACGTCGTTGGACGACACGCCGCGCACCTCGCCCGCTTCGTCCGTGTACTGGAACAGCGCCTGTCCCGGCAGTTGCTGGCACTGGCGCACCACGCGGGCCACGCGCGGGTCGTCGATGCGGGCCTCGTGCGTCACGCCGCTCTTGCCGCGAAAGCGCAGCCGCAGCGCCGAGCCCTGCACCGCCGCGTGGTGGTTGCGCAGCGTGGTGAGGCCGAACGAGCCGTTGCTGCTGGCGTAGGCCTCGTTGCCCACGCGCAGCAGCGTGGTGTCGAGCAGGCGCACCAGCGTGGCGATCACCTGCGCGCGCCCGGGTGTCCGGGTGCCGGCGCGCAGGTCGCGCGCCACGCGGGCGCGCAAACGGGGCAGGGCGCGCCCGAAGGCCGCGAGGCGCTCGAACTTGGTGCCGTCCTGCAGCGTGCGCCAGTCGGGGTGGTAGCGGTACTGCGTGCGGCCGCGCGCGTCCAGGCCCGTGGCCTGCAGGTGGCCCTGTGGCAGCGGGCAGATCCACACCTCGGTGTAGGCCGGCGGAATCGCCAGGCTGCGGATGCGCGCGAGCGCGTCGGCATCGCGCAGCCAGCGGCCGTGCGCGTCGCGGTAGCGAAAGCCGTCGCCCCACTTCAGCCGGCGGATGCCCGGCATGCCGGGGTTCACGTAGACCAGCCCGCCGGCCAGCGCCGAGGTGGCAGCCGGTGCGGGCCGGCATGGGGTTTGCATCGAAGGCATGACATCGCGCTTGTGCCAGCATCGACAATCGTGCGGTGTAGGACGCCGCACGCTGTTGCCGAGGCGCGCTTTCCTTTCCTTCCTTCTCTTCGGATTCCACCCATGTCCCTCCTGAACTCCCGTCGCTTCTCCCTGGGCAGCCGCGGCCTGGCGCTGTGCGGCGCCGTGCTGCTCGCCACGGCCTGTGCCTCCACCTCGCCCACGGCCGACACGCGCGCTGCCGCCGCCCCCGCCGGCGCCCCCGTCAAGGTGAAGGTGTTCGTGGCCGCCATGTTCGAGATCGGCCAGAACACCGGCGACCGCGCCGGCGAGTTCCAGCACTGGTACGAGCGCTACTGGAAGGGCGCGACGCCCGTGGCCGTGCCCGGCGCGCTGCAGCCCGTGTACTGCAACGCCGACGGCGTGTGCGGCGCGGTGCTGGGCATGGGCAAGGTCAACTCGTCGTCGTCGATGCAGGCCATCCTGCTGAACCCGAAGTTCGACTTCTCGCAGGCCTACTACGTGATCTCCGGCGTGGCCGGCACGCCGCCCCAGCGCGGCACCATCGGCGAGGTGAGCTGGGCCACCTGGCTGGTCGACTACGACCTCGGCCACCGCTGGGCCCCCGAAGAGAACAAGCCCGGCGAACCCACCTTCATGCCGCGCAAGGGCTACGAGGAGTACCGCCGCTTCAAGCTCAACCCCGACCTCGTCGGCTGGGCCATGAAGCTGTCGGCCGACACGCCGCTCAAGGACGCGGAATCGGCGCGCAAGTACCGCCTGCGCTACCCCGACGCCGCCGCGCGCCGCGCCCCCTTCGTGGGCACCGGCACGCACATGACGGGCGACACCTTCTTCCACGGCCCGGGCATGTCGAAGCAGGCGCAGTACATCGCCAAGCTGTATGGCGCCGACGACTACGTGATCACCGAGATGGAAGCCGCCGCCATCACCCTCGTGATCAAGCGCACCCACGGCACCGACCGCGTGATGAGCCTGCGTGGCGCGGTCAACTTCGACCAGGGCCACCCGAAGGAAAGCACGCTGCAGCACCTGGACCCGGCACCGGGCGAGACGGCGGGCGGCTTTGCCGAGACGGTGGAGAACATCGCGCTGGTGGGCACGCGCGTGGTCGACCACATCGTGAAGAACTGGCCCACCTGGTCGGCAGGCGTGCCCAAGCCCTGAAGATCGTCAGGGCTGCAGCACGGGCTGCAGGTGCCACGTCACGTTGAAGTCGAAGGGCGTCCAGCGGCTCACCGTGACGCCCGCCTGGCGCAGGCCGCGGCCGGTCCAGGTGTTGCAGGTCTCGAACAGGTGGTAGCTGCCCTGGGCTTCGTAGAAAGCATCGTCGCTCGCGTAGTGCGCGTCCGCGATCGGCGTGGCGCGGCCTGAGGGCAGCGTGGCGCGCACGTAGGCCACGAGCTGCGCGTATTGCGCCTGCGAGAGCGGCAGCTTGTAGGCCCCGCGCCGCAACTGCGCGCGCTGCAGGTAGGTCACGTGCAGCAGCGAGCGGTTGCCACCCGACAGCGCCCCGAAGGCGCGTGCGGCCGTCAGGTCGCCCCAGGTCGGCGTGTGCAGGTAGAACTCGCGGTCGCCCCAGCCGATGGCGACGAACTCGGCATCGGGCGGCGGCGCCTTGAAGTCCGACAGCGGAAAGAGCTGCTGCCAGTCGACGGTGGCCGAGCGGACCGGAAACACCAGGTCGGTGTGCACGCCGTTGCTCAGCACCCAGGCCTCGACGGTCGCAGGCTCGGCCGGCGGCTTCGCGTTGGCCGGCAGGAAGACCAGCACGCAGGCCACCGCCACGTACAGCGTGATGGCCAGCAGAAATCCCAGCAGGGTGAGGGCGATGCGTCTCAGCCAGCGTCGAATCATGGTGGTGTCAGAAGAGCGACGCCGTGGTCGCCACCGGCGCCGCGCTGCGAGCGTTGCCAGCGGGCGCCAACGCCTCGGGGCTGCCGGCCTTGGCCAGCGCGCCCACGCGCACGCCCAAGAGGCGCAGCGGCCGCTCCAGCGGCACGCGCTTCAAGCACTGGCCGCCGACCTGGCGGATGGTCTTGCCGTCGTCGGTGAAGCGGTCGATGGTCTGGTCGCGCGTGGCGATCTTGAAGTCGTCGTAGCGCAGCTTGATGCCGATGGTCTTACCCACGTAGCCCTTGCGCTGCAGGTCTTCGGCCAGCTTTTCGCACAGGTGCGTGAAGATCGCGCCCAGCTCGGCGCGGTCGCGCACGGCGTGCAGGTCGCGCTCG
The DNA here is from genome assembly GCF_059423125.1 of Variovorax sp. GW531-E2. NCBI lineage: Bacteria > Pseudomonadati > Pseudomonadota > Betaproteobacteria > Burkholderiales > Comamonadaceae > Variovorax > Variovorax sp. GW531-E2. The sequence continues at coordinate 20,265 of NZ_JBWKXQ010000008.1, forward strand.
AAGGTGGTCTCGCGGCTCATCGACACGGGCTCGCTCTCGGTCACCACGGGGCGGTTGTCGCGGCCCCAGGCCACTTCGTGCATCCACGCGCCGGTGGCCTTGCCGAAGGTGTCGATGAGCCAGCCGCGCTCACGCGCCGCCAGCTGGCCCACGGTTTCGATGCCGAAGCGCTTGAGTTTTTCGTCGGCCTTCGGGCCGATGCCGTTCACCTTGCGGCAGGGCAGGGGCCAGATGCGGCTTTCGAGATCGTGCTCGTAGACCACCGAGATGCCGTTGGGCTTCTCGAACTCGCTGGCCATTTTTGCGATGAGCTTGTTGGGCGCCACGCCGATCGAGCACGTGAGGCCCGTGGCGTCGAAGATCGCTTTCTGGATCAGCCGCGCCAGCGAGCGCCCGCCGTCGCGCTGGCCGCCGGGCACGTCGGTGAAGTCGATGTACACCTCGTCCACGCCGCGGTCTTCCATGAGCGGCGCAATGTCCAGGATCACCTGCTTGAAGGTGCGCGAGAAGCGCCGGTACTCGTCGAAGTCGACCGGCAGGATCAGCGCCTGCGGGCACAGCTTGGCGGCCTTCATGAGCCCCATGGCCGAGCCGATGCCGAACTGCCGCGCGGGGTAGGTGGCGGTGGTGATCACGCCGCGCCCCGTGTAGTCCTTCAGGCGCGGAAAGGCCTCGATCGGAATGTCGGCCAGCGTGGCGCCCTCGGGCAGTTCGCGGATCGCCTCGTCGACGCGGCGCCGCCCGCCGCCGATGACCACCGGCAGCCCCTTGAGCTGCGGGTAGCGCAGCAGCTCGACGGACGCGTAGAACGCGTCCATGTCGAGGTGGGCAATGCGGCGGATCGGAGGGGCCGGGGGCGGCGCGGGCTGGAAACTCACGGTGACAATTGTCTCGCTCTCCGGGCATGTTCGCCCGCCCCGGTGTCGCGTGCAAGAATGCGGCGGAATTTCAATCCCCACGCAGGTGGCGAACGGAAAGGAATGCACGATGGGTGACGACGAGGTGGAAGGCGGCCTGTCGGTCGCGCTGACGCCGGTGCAGATGGCGGCGGTGCTCGGCGGCGAAGACGTGCCCGAGTCGGCCAGCCTCAGCAACCGGCTCTGGGGCACGGCGGCGCTGATCGGCGGCGTGATCGAACTGGTCGGCGCCGGCGTGTTGTGCGTGGCGCCCGAGCCCACCATGGCCAGCAAGGTCGGCTGCGTGGTGCTGGGCGCGCACGGCAGCGACGTCACCGCCACGGCCGCGCGCCAGATCTGGACTGGCCAGACGCAGCGCACCGCCACCGCGCTCACCGCCGACGCCACCGCGCAGGCGCTGGGCGCCTCGCCCGAAACGGGCGCGCAGGTGGGGCTCGCGGTCGACGTGGCGGTGCCGCTCTTCGTGGCCGGCGGGCTGGCCGCATCGCGTGTGATCGCGGTGCGTGCGAGCCGCTTCAAGCTCGAGCCCGTGCGCCTCATCGAGCACGAGGGCATCGCGGGCTCCAAGGCCGGCGGCCACACCATCCGCGAGCACGTGGGCAAGTCGGCGCAGGAGCTGTTCGACCGCTTCGCGAAGAAGCCCAGCCTGCAGCGTTCGTCGTCGTTCTTCGACCTCGCCACGGCCGAGTCGGCCATCAGCCAGACCGTGCGCGCCAACGCACGGGCCATTCGCGCGTGGTCGCGCTCCGCGGCGGTGGGCTCCAAGCCCGTGGCCTTCGAGCACGACATCGGCACCGTGGTCGGCATCGGCGTGCAGCGCGGCAGCACCGCCGTGAGCCAACTCTCCAAGGTGCGCGTGACGCTGAACATGCGCACGTACAACGGCAAGCCGTTCTACATCCTCACCGCCCATCCGTTCTGATTTTTTCTCACGACCCCACGATGCGATTCGAACTGATCGACCACCTCACCAAGGTCTATTTCGGCCAGGACGCCGACATCCTCTTCGGCGAAACCGGCGCCGAGATCATGGCCTCGTACCGCGAGTCGAGCACCGAGGCCGAGCTGGCCGCGCTGCGCGCCGAGATCGCCGACTACCTCGGTTCGCACGACGACCTCGAAGCGGCGTTTGCGCGCGACTTCTCGCGCGACTACATCCCTGAAGATTTCGGCACGCCGGCGAAACAGTTTCTCGACAGCGTGCTGGCGGCGGTGCGCTGACGCTGCTCAGCGCGATTCGACCGTCACCAGCAGCGGCGAGTCGAACATCGCTACCGGCGAGATCACCGGCTCGTCCATCGGCACGGCGTCGCCGTAGCGCTCGCGCATCTTGGCGCGCACGGCCGGGTCGGCGAGGTTGAAGCTGCGGATCTTCTGCAGCTCGCCGATGCGCACGCCCAGTGCGCGGTCGTAGAGCTTCCACACCAGTTCCGAGCAGTAGATGCGCGAATCCGACCATTCGAAGGTCAGGTCGTAGGGGCGGCCCGCGAAGTCCGAGGTGCGCGCATGCAGGCGCGCCACGGCGCCGGGCGTGAGCCGCGTGTCGGCATCGCGCAGCCGCTTCACCACGTAGCGCCCACCGTTGCCGCGCGCCGTCCATTGCGCCAGCGGCGTGTAGCGCACCGTCGAGACCGCCTCGAACACGTAGGGTTTGCCCTCCCGCAGCAGCACGATGCCCATGTGGCTGTAGCGCGAGCCCGTGGCGCGCTGCACGGCCAGGCTTTGCGCCGAGCGCGAGGTGTGGAAGATGATGTCGCCGTCTTTCAGTGGGGTGGCCGCGTGGCCTGCGCCGGCTGCCAGGAGGGTGAAAAGGGCAGACAGCGACGTGTAAAGGGCTTTCGACATGCAGGGCATTTTGCGGGATGCCGCTTGCGCCCCGCGGCATGCCGGTGCCATGATCCGCGCCATATGCAAACCGTCGCCTCCATCCTCTGGCGCAGGCTCGATGCACCGGGCCACGATGCCTGCCGCCTCGAACGCAACGCCTCGGCCTGGCAGCTCGACGGCGCGGCGGTGTTCCGCACCGAGGGCGGACGCATCGCCCAGCTGCACTACCGCGTGCGCTGCGACCTGCTCTGGCACACGCAATGGGGCACGGTGCGCGGCTGGCTCGGCGAGTCGGCCATCGACCTGTCGATCACGCGCGACGCGCGCGGCCACTGGAAGCTCAACGACGAAGCCGTGTCCGACATGTCGCACTGCGTCGACCTCGACCTGGGCTTCACCCCCGCCACCAACCTGCTGCAACTGCGCCGCCTGAACCTCGCGCCCGGCGAAAGCGCCGACGCACCGGCGGCCTGGGTCGACATCGAAGACGGCGGGCTCAGCGAGCTGATGCAGCGCTATGAACGGCGAAGCGACAGCACGTACGCGTACCAGGCCAAGCGCTTCGACTATGCGGAGGTGCTGGGCGTCACGGCGGACGGGTTCGTGAGCGACTATCCGCGGCTCTGGCGCGCGGAGGACTGACCCGTTGCTTGGAGTTGTCGGGCGCTGCGCCTGAACGCAGCGGCATGGGCTTTTTGAGTTTCGCCTTCAATGCAGCCACCGTGGTGCTGCTGATGTTCGGCGTCCTGGTTCTCGGCGTCGTTCTCTTTGGCGTCCGGGAGGTGCTGGCGGGGTGGATGGGCACTTCGCGGGCCGCCGACCGTTTTCGCAAGTTCACGAGCTACTTCACGTGGGGGACCTGCATTGCCGCGCTGGTGGGCGGCTTCGTTCTCTACGTGACGCGCGGGCCCGACCCCGCGGAACTTGAGCGAGGCATGGCCAAGCTCTTCACCTACCCGTCGAACCGCATCCGCATCGATCTGAACGCTGTCAGCGACGCGCAGCGCCAGGAATTGGTGCGCGCACTGCAGCCGCTGTTGAAAAGCACATCGCGCGAGTTCTACCAACGCGTCACCACGCGCCGCGGCGGTTACGACGTCGAGGCGACGCTGCCGAGCTACTACCGCCTGACCGCCGATCGCCTGGAGATCGCCACGGGCGAGACCTTCGGCAACGGCAGGACGATCCCCGTGCTGTTCCCGCAGGTGCTGGCGCACGCGGCCAACGCCGCCACCGTGCCGGCGCTGCCTGCCGCGGTCGACGCGCAGATCTTGGCGGGTGACCAGGCACCGGTCCCGTTGTCGCTGGTGTCGAAGACCGCCGAGCTGATGGTGCTCACGCGCCAGACGCTGCGGGGCACGCAACCCTTGCCCGCGCCCTGCCTGATGGCGATCCAGGCGCAGGTGCCCACCGATCACTTCGAGTGGCTCTTCGGGGCCGACCGGAACGGCCTGGGCAAGGACGTGCGCTTGCAGGTGAACGCCGTGCCCGGCGTGCTGCCGGCCGGCACGTACGAACTGCGGCAGCTGACGCTGCTGGGCTCCGAGCGCCGGCGCGTGCTCTGGGAACGCGCCGCCGCGCAGGGGCATGTCGCCGTGCAGCTGGGCCTGGCACCCGTCGGCCTGCGCGAGAGCCCCGGCTGCGAGGCCCGCCTGCTCAAGCAGCTCGACCGCGCATGGACCGTGACGGCATTGCGCAACGTGTCGCCCGCACTGGCCAGCGCGGTGAAGCAGGTCGACATCGAACAGCGCCCAGCGCGCTTCAGCCCCTGGTACGCGGGCTTCGGCTGGGTGGCCGCGCAGCCCTAGTCGAACTGCGCCCGCGCCCCCGCCACCAGCGCGCGGTTGCGCCGCCGATCGGCCGCAATCTCCTGCGCGAAGTCCTCGTTGCTCCCGCCGGCCGGCAGGTTGTAGGCCTCGCGCAGGCGCGCGCGCAGCGGGTCGCCTTGCAGCAGCCGGTTGATCTCGGCGTTGAGGCGCTGCACCACCGCCGCCGGCGTGCGCGCGGGCGCGAAGATGCCGAAGAGCGAATCGCGGTTCGCCTTCTCGTAGCCCAGCTCCGCGAGCGTGGGCACCGCTGGCAAGGCTTCGATGCGTGCGGGCGCGCCGACCGCCAGCGCCTGCAGCCGGCCGCCCTCGATGTACTGCAGCTGCTGCGCCGCGACGTTGGTCGACAGCACCTCGAACTGCCCGCCGAGCGCATCGTTGAGCTGCGGACCGCCGCCCTGGTAGGGGATGTGGGTGATGTCGGTGCGGCTTTGCAGCCGCACCTGCGCGAGCACCATGTGGCCGATGGTGGCCACGCCCGAGGTGGCCCAGCGCACCGCGCCGGGCTGGCGGCGCGCCAGCGCGATCAGTTCTGCAAAGCCGCGGCCCGCGAAGGCCGGCGTGCCCACGACCAGCACCGGCGTGCGCATCACGCTGGCCACGGGCACGAAGGCGCGCAGCGGGTCGTAGGGCGCACGCGCGAGCAGCGGGTGCAGGGTGAGCGGGCTGATGGCGGAAAAGGCCAGCGTGTGGCCGTCGGGCGTGGCGCGTGCGAGCGCATCCATGCCCAGGCTGCCGCCCGCACCGGCGCGGTGTTCGATGAGCACCGGCACGCCCAGCGACTGCGCCAGCGGCTCGGCCAGCGCGCGCGCCATGCCGTCGCTCACGCCGCCCGGCGGGTAGACCACGATCAGGCGCACGGGGCGGCTGGGCCAGGGCGACGAGGCGGCGTGCGACAGGTGCGGCAACGCGCACGCAGCCGCGAAGCCGATGCGTTGCAGGAAGTGGCGGCGCAACAGCGGCACGGTCATGCGGCAGCGTTTCCCTCGGCCAGCCCGCGCAGCAGCGCCGCGAAGTGCCGCGCCGGCAGGTTGTCTTCGTCGGCGCGCGACACCAGCGTGAGCGGCGCGTCGAGCTGGCCGCCGTCGGCCAGCCGCGTGTAGGCGATGGCGTGCGCGTGCACGCCGGTCATCGAGGTCGGCACCACCGACAGGCCGACGCCCGCGGCCACGAGGTTCAGGTTGGTCATCATGCGATCGACTTCGGCCACCACGCGCGGGCGCAGGCCCTGTGCGTGGCACAGTGCGAGCAGCTCGGCATAGAGGCCGGGCGCGCCCGGACGGCGCACGAGGATGATGCCTTCTTCGCAGAGTTTCGACAGCGACAGTGGCTTCGCCGGCTTCTTGCCATTTGCAGCAGTTGCAAAGCGGTGGTCGCTCGGCATCGCGACCCACACCGGCTCGCGCAGCAGCGTCTCGAACACCAGCCCCTCGGGCCGCGCCACGGGCACGCGCAGCAGGCCGCAGTGCAGCCGGCCCGCGGCCAGCGCCTCGGTGAGCTCGGCGGCGTTGTCCTCGCGCAGCTGCAGCTCCACGCCGGGGTGCGCGCGGCGAAAGGCGCGCAGCGCCTCGGGCATGAAGCGGTGCGCGGCGGCCGAGCTGGTGAAGCCGACCGCCAGCGTGCCGGTCTGGCCCTGGGCCACGCGCGCCATGCGCTGCTTCATGGCCTCCATGTCCTGCAGCATGCGCAGCGCCTCGGCCTGGAACAGCCGGCCGGCGTCGGTGAGCGCCACGCCGCGCGGATGGCGCTTGAACAGCAGCACGCCCAGCTCGCGCTCCAGCGCCTTGATCTGCAGGCTCAGCGGCGGCTGCTGGATGCCCAGCTGCTCGGCGGCGCGCGTCATGTGGCCGGTGCCGGCCACGGCCACGAAGTACCTCAGGGCGCGTATGTCCATATGTTTTTTGTATTGAATAGGCCTTGTTATTTTATTTGACCCTAGGTCACACGGAATCTATCGTCCGGCCGCCTATTCAAAAAGCAGTCCACCGAGGCTGCATGCCGGAGACAAATCCATGCGCACACCGCGCCCTGCCTCGAAGTTTCGTGTCGTCGTTGCGCTGATCGGCGCGTCGTTGGTCCTGGCCGCCTGTGGTGGCGGCAGCGGGGGAGGAGGAAGCCCCGGCTTCTTCCTGCCGACCGTGCCGCCCGCCAGCGGCGACACCCCGCCGGCCGAGGAGCCGCCCGGCACGGCGCCCCCGCCCGTGCTGCCCGTCGTGGCCTGCGCCGACCTGGCCGGCAAGAGCCTGCCGGCAGCGCTCATCAGCCTGCCCACGCAGGGCGCCACCGTCACCAGCGCCACGCCCGTGGCCGCGGGCGACGCGGGCAACACGCTGGGCGATTACTGCCGCGTGCGCGGCACCATCGCGCCCGTCGACCCGGCCTCGCAGCTCATCCACTTCGCGGTCAACCTGCCCGAGCAGTGGAACCAGAAGACCATCCACTTCGGCGGCGGTGGCTTCGACGGCGTGCTCATCGACGGCACCGAGGTCATCCGCTTCGGCCCCGCCGGCAAGCCCGCGCCGCTGGCGCTGGGCTACGCGACCTACGGCGACGACTCGGGCCACCAGTCGAGCAGCATCACCGACGGCAAGTTCGCGGCCAACGACGAGCAACTGGCCAACTACGGCGGCCAGTCGCTCAAGAAGACGCGCGACGTGGCGCAGGCGCTGGTGTTCGCGCGCTACGCGGTCAAGCCAAAACACGCCTACTTCCTCGGCACCTCGACCGGCGGGCGCGACGCGCTGAGCTACATCCAGCGCTGGCCGCAGGACTACGACGGCGTGATCGCCAACGAGCCCGCGCTCAACTACACCGGCACGCGCCTGTCGAACGTGGCGGTGGGCCGCGCGCTGTACAACGACGGCGGCAAGGGCTGGCTCAACCTGACGGAGACGCTGCTGGTGCAGAAGGCCGCGATGCAGGCCTGCGACAAGCTCGACGGCGCGATCGACAACATCGTGAGCAATGTGGAGAGCTGCCGCCAGCTCAACACGCAGATCCTTGCCTCGCTGCGCTGCCCCAACGGCGCGGACACGGCGGACACCTGCCTGTCGGACGCGCAGATCGACACGGTGCACGCCATCGAATCGCCGCTCGAGTTCACGACGTACTCGCTCGCCAACGGCGTGAAGCGCGCGGGCGGCTACAACCTGCTCGAAGGTGCGCTGGTGGCCGGCCCGTACACCACGCGCGACCTCGGCACGCGCAAGGCGCCGGGCAACCCCGCCACCTCGGCCGACGCCAACATGTATGTCACGGGCGACCAGTGGGTGAAGTTCTTCGTCACGCGCGATGCCGGTTTCAACACGCTGAGCTTCGATCCGCAGAACCCCGGCACGTACGCGGCGCGCGTGGCCGAGGTGTCGAAGCTCACCGACGCGACCGACCCGAACCTCGCGCCCTTCTTCGCGCGCGGCGGCAAGCTGATCATGCTGCACGGCCTGGCCGACGAGGTGATCAGCCCCAACTCGACCATCGACTACTACCGGCAGCTCGTCGCCACGCTGGGCCAGGCAGCGGTCACGCAGAACGTGCGCTTCTACACCGTGCCCGGCATGGGCCACGGCACCGGCAGCTTCATTCCCAACTGGGACTCGCTCGCGGCGCTCGAAGGCTGGGTCGAGGCCGGCCTGGCGCCCGCCACGCCCGTGGCGGTGGACGCCGTGGCCGGCAGCTACGGCCGCACGCGCCCGCTGTGCCAGTTTCCGTCGTGGCCCAAGTACCGCGGCAGCGGCAGCCTCGATGCGGCCGTCAACTACAGCTGTGTGACCGAGGTCGGCGACCCGCTCGCCTGCCCGAACCTGCCGGCGAGCGCAACGCGCTACAAAGGCGGCAACAGCTTCGGCGAGGAACTGCAGGTGCAGATCGACCCGGCCACCATGGCCTACACCGTGACCATCGATGCGAGCCACGAACCCACGCGGGTCGGCACGCAGCGCGCCGGATCGCTCGTGTCGCAGGGCAGCTGCAGCTACACGAGCGGCGAGAGCGGGGCGGTGTTCAGCTTCGGGGCCGGCGGCGTGCTGCTGGGCGGCGTGAATCCGCCGAGCGGCAGTGGCTTCTCGCCGCTGGTGGCGTTCCAGAACACCTTCCAGAATGTGTCGCCGTCGACGGACTTCCGCTCGGTCTCGCTGATCTTCAATGCGGCCGGCGTGGAACAGCTCGGCGCGGGCACCACGGCGGCGTTCTCGTCGGCGGGGCGGCTACGCAATGCGGGCACCTTCCAGTTCTGCCGCAGCCCGGCGTCGAACAGCTTCATGACCTACGACCAGACCTGCAAGAACACCGAGAAGGGCTACCTCAGCTACAGCACGGCGCGCGGGGCCTTCGACATGTACACGACCTCGACCTCGTCGAGCGGCACCGCCGAGACCGAGGGCGGCACGCTCACCGGCTCGGTGGTGATCGGGCTGGTCAACGGCGTGTCGACGCCGCTGTACCTGCGTCGCGTGGCCACCGCCGTGCCGGCCGCCGACACCAGCAGCGGCGCGGCCACCGTCATCCAGCCGGGCCTGCGCCTGCTCGCGGTGCAGCAGACCCTCATGCCCGGCGCGGCCGATGGCAGCTACGCCATGGCCAGCGTGAAGGGCGAGGGCCGCGAAGCCACCGTGGTCGGCACGGCCTTCAACCTCGGCGGCGCGGCCACCACGCTGGGCTACGACACGCCGGTGCTCGGCGTGGCGCAGGCCGGCGCCGGCCGGCCGGGCCATCTCATCTTCAACAGCGGCGTCGTGGGCTTCGTCACCACCGACGGGGCGAACGCGACGCTGGACCTCGGAGTACGCCATTGAAAAAATACCTCTCGCAACTTGCTGCCTTCGTTTGGCTGGGTGCCGCGCCGCTGCTGTCCGCGCACGCGGCACCCGCCACCGCGCCGAAGCCCACGGCCTGCCCGTCGCCCGTGCCGGAGACCGCACGCTGCTACACCGGTGAAGACGGCGCAGGGTCGTTCTACTGGATCGCCATTCCGAAAGACTGGCAGCGCGGCGTGCTCGTGATGCACGCGCATGGCGGCCCCGAAACCGGCGCGCCCAAGCTCGCACGCAGCGAGGAAGACCTCAAGCGCTGGGCCATCACCGTGAAGGCCGGCTATGCCTGGGCCGGCTCCACCTACCGGCGCGGCGGCTACGGCGTGACGATGGCGGCGCAAGACACCGAGCGGCTGCGCCAGATCGTCGTGCGCCACTTCGGCACACCCAAGCGCACGCTGCTGCACGGGCAGAGCTACGGCGCGGGCGTGGCGGCGAAGGCGGCAGAGCTCTATGCGCCCGTGGGCGATGCGAAGTCGCCTTACGACGGCCTGCTGCTCACCAGCGGTGTGCTCGGCGGCGGCAACAGCGCCTACGACTTCCGCCTCGACCTGCGCGTGGTGTACCAGTACGTCTGCCGCAACCATCCCAAGCCCGACGAGCCGCAGTACCCGTTGTGGATGGGCCTGCCGATGGACGCGAAGCTCACGCGCGCCGAGCTCGCCGCGCGCGTCAAGGACTGCACCGGCGTCGGCACGCCCGCCGCGCAGCGCACGCCCGAACAGGCGGCGCGGCTGAGGACCATCCTGTCGGTCGTGAAGATTCCCGAACGCTCGCTCGTCGGCCACCTCAACTGGGCGACGTGGCTGTTCCAGGACCTCGTGCAGCAGCGCCTGAAGGGCCGCAACCCCTTCGGCAACATCGGCGTGGTCTACAGCGGCTCGAGCGACGATGCGGCGCTCAACGCCGGCGTGCTGCGCTACGCGGCCGACCCGCAGGCCCAGGGCGCGCTCGCGGCCGACAGCCAGCCCACCGGCCGCACCTCGCTGCCCACCGTGGGCCTGCATGCCATCGACGACCCCACCGCGTTCGTCGAGCTCGAGAACGCCTACCGCCGCATCCGCGACGCGGCCGGCACTGGCGGGCACCTGGTGCAGAGCTTCAGCGCCGAGCGCGAGCACAGCTACCTCAGCGATTCGGAATACCCCGCGCTCTTCGGCGCATTGCTCGACTGGATCGACAAGGGCGAGAAGCCCACGCCCCAGAGCCTGGCGCAACGTTGCGTGGCGCTCATGCCGCGCTACGACACCGACGGCAAGAACGGCTGCCACATCCAGCCGGAGTGGCAACCGCCCACGCTCGAAAGCCGCGTGCCTTCACGTGCGCCCTGATTTTTCTTTTTGACCTTGACGGAGATCTCCATGAAAAAACTGTTCGCCCTCGCGGCGCTGGCCCTGGCTGTGTGCGCCCACGCGCAAGACTTTCCCGCGGGCAAGCCCGTGACCATCGTCGTGCCCTTCGCGGCCGGCGGCCCGACCGACCGCGTGGCGCGCGACCTCGCCGAGGCGCTGCGCAAGCCGCTGGGCGGCGCCAGCGTCATCATCGACAACGTGCCCGGCGCGGGCAGCTCCATCGGCGCGGCCAAGGTGGCGCGCGCCAACCCCGACGGCTACACGCTGCTGCTCAACCACATCGCGATGGCGACCGTGCCGACGCTGGTGCGCAACGTGCCGTTCAAGGTCGAGACCGACTTCGAGTACCTGGGCATCGTCAACGACGTGCCCATGACGCTCATCGCCAAGCCCAGCCTGCCGGCCACCAACTACAAGGAACTGACCGCCTGGATCGCCGCCAACAAGGGCAAGATCAACCTGGGCAACGCGGGCATCGGCTCGGCCTCGCACCTGTGCGGTCTGCTCTACCAGAGCGCCACGAAGACCGAGATGACGCCCGTGCCCTACAAGGGCACGGCGCCTGCCATCACCGACCTGATCGGCGGCCAGATCGACCTGCTGTGCGACCAGAGCACCAACACCTCGCCGCAGATCGAGGCGAAGAAGGTCAAGGCCTACGCCGTGACCACGCCCAAGCGCTTGACCACGCCGCTCTTGAAAGACCTGCCCACGCTCGACGAGGCCGGCCTGAAGAACTTCCAGGTGACGATCTGGCACGGCCTGTACGCGCCCAAGGGCACGCCCGCGCCGGTGCTCAAGAAGATCAGCGACGCGCTGAAGGCGGCGCTGAAAGATGCGGACTTCATCAAGCGCGAGGAAGCGCTCGGCGCCGTGGTCGCCACCGACGGCCGCATCGAGCCCGAGGGGCACAAGAAGTTCGTGGCGGCGGAGATTGCGAAGTGGAGCCCGATCATCAAGGCGGCGGGGGTGTACGCGGACTGAGGTTGTCGGCCGCGCGCATCGCGCTCAGAGCCCGTGGATGGCAACCGTGGCCCAGAAGGCGACCCACACGCCGACCAGCCCCAGCAGCGCCATGACGGCGACGTAGGCAATGAAGTACGTCACTCGCCTTGCGATGCTGGGGGTGGCTGGAACCTGCCACCAGTAGATCAACCCTGCCCACAAGAGCAGGGCGCAGGCGACGAGGGCTACACCGGTCCCTGTCAATGTCAGGACCTGGCGTCGCGCCAGGCCGGTGAGCAGGACATTGAGGACCGGGATCGAAACGACCCACGTCAGCACGCTCAGCACCAGCCGCAGGCCGGCATTCATCGAATCGCGTCGCGCGGTGCTGCGTGAGTTCTGTGCTGTCATTTTTCTCTCCCTGTTGGACCGTTGTGGCCTCCTCAAAATCTTAGGGAGAGCTGTCTCATGCACATGCAGCAGGTCGCGCTGGAATCAGCAATGACCGTGACGCAAGTGGTTTGCTTGCCGTGGCAATCGCAAACCGATCGTGAACGAGTTAGCCCTACCGCATCGAATGCACCAGGGCGCAGCTCAGAGCCATTACCCTCGTCGATCCTGTTCATCAGAAATCGGCTCCATGAGCTTCAGCATCTACTACGACGCAAGACGAGACAGTCCCCTGACCCGCGAGGAAGCGCAGCGCCTGGACGCGATCGTGGCTGCCTTCGACAAAGTCGACGAAGCCGACCGCCATGCGCATTCAGGTAAGGGCCTCAACTGGGAGACCTTCACGCTCTACGAGGCGTCCGGACTCACCGGGGGAAAGGTACTGGAAGGCGCCACGAAACTCCCCGACAACAAGGCGTTCGCCATGCACAAGGGGGCCAGCCACTGGGTGGCCTGCCTCAACCGGATTCGCCGCGAAGTGCTGCCGGATGCCAGGTGGAGCGTGAGCATCGATGACAGGATGCTGCTCTGGAACGACAAGAGCGGCTGGCACGACGAGGCATCGGACGGGCTGGCGACGCTCTGGCTGGGCTGCCTGTTGAGCGCGCCGTTCCGACGGTTCACGAAGTGAGCGGGTAACCGTCGGGCGTGGCCCTGCCAGACCGCGTCAGAACGTGCCCGGCAACAGGATGTCCGACTTCACATCGTCGATCTGCGTGCGACCGCAGAAGGCCATCGTGATGTCCAGTTCCTTGTGGATGATCTGCAGCGCGCGCGTCACGCCTTCCTGGCCGTAAGCGCCCAGGCCGTACAAAAAGCTGCGGCCGATCAGCGTGCCGCGCGCGCCGAGCGCGCGGGCCTTGAGCACGTCCTGGCCGCTGCGCACGCCGCCGTCCATCCACACTTCGATCTGGCTGCCCACGGCATCGGCGATGGCCGGCAGCGCGGCGATGGAGGAAGGCGCGCCGTCGAGCTGACGCCCGCCATGGTTCGACACGATGAGCGCGTCGGCGCCGCTGGCCACGGCCAAGCGTGCGTCTTCGGCGTCCATGATGCCCTTGAGGATCAGCTTGCCGCCCCAGCGCTTCTTGATCCACTCGACATCGGCCCAGCTCAGGGCCGGGTCGAACTGCTCGGCGGTCCACGACGACAGCGACGACAGGTCTTTCACGCCCTTGGCGTGGCCGGCGATGTTGCCGAAGGTGCGGCGCTTGGTGCCCAGCATGCCCATGCACCAGCGCGGCTTGGTCGCCAGGTTGATGAGGTTCTTGATCGTGGGCTTGGGCGGCGTCGACAGACCGTTCTTGATGTCCTTGTGGCGCTGGCCGAGGATCTGCAGGTCGAGCGTGAGTTGCAGCGCCGACACGTTGGCGGCCTTGGCGCGGTCGATCAGGCGTTCGATGAAGTCGCGGTCCTTCATCACGTAGAGCTGGAACCAAAAGGGGTGACGGTCGGTGTTCTCGGCAATGTCTTCCAGCGAGCAGATGCTCATGGTCGAGAGCGTGAATGGAATGCCGAAGGCCTTGGCCGCGCGCGCGCCCAAAATTTCGCCGTCGGCGTGCTGCATGCCGGTCAGGCCCGTGGGCGCGATGGCCACGGGCATGGCGACCTCCTGGCCGATCATGGTGGTGCGGGTGGAGCGGCCTTCCATGTTCACGGCCACGCGCTGGCGCAGCTTGATCTTCTGGAAGTCGCTCTCGTTGGCGCGGTAGGTGCCCTCGGTCCAGGCGCCGGAGTCGGCGTAGTCGTAGAACATCTTCGGCACGCGCCGCTGGGCGATCGCCCGCAGGTCTTCGATGCAGGTGATCTTGGAAAGGTCGGGCACGGGGGAGTCTCCTGGCTGGTGTTATGGGGGGCGCGGCGGGCTGCGGCCTGTGTGGGCCACGGCAGCGCCGGGGGTCGAGTCTGCAGGGGAAACGTGCCGGCGACCTGAAAAAAGCCCGCACCCCGTCTGAAAATTATTCAGCCCGGCTCGCGCAGCGCCTGGCGCAGCCATTCGACGAAGGTGGCGCATTCCCAGCGCTCCATGGTGCCGGGGCGCCAGCACAGGAAGTAGGCGTTGGGCGAGGGCGCGCTGTGCGGCGACAGGCGCACCAGCCGGCCGTTGTCCAGCCAGGCGCGGCCCAGCCGCAGGTGCATGAGCACCACGCCGAAGTCTTCGGCGGCGGCGTCGAGCGCCAGGCCCAGGTCGTTGAACTGGTGGCCCACGGCCGGCTCGGGCAGGCCGATGCCGCAGGCCTTGAACCAGATGCGCCACGACTCCAGCGGCGTGCGCAGCAGCTGCACGCGCGCCACCTCGGCATCGGTCGAGAAGTGCTGCTCGAAGGGCCCGTGGCGTTCCAGGTAGGCCGGGCTGCACACCGGCGAGACGTCGTCGGCCAGCAGCTGGCAGAACTCGCGGTCGTGGAAGGGGCCGGTGCCGAAGCGCAGCTCGATGTCGGCGTCTTCGGCCGTGAAGTTGCGCACCGGCATGGTCACCTGCAGCATCAGCTCGATGGTCGGGTAGGCGTCGCGGAACTCGGCCAGCCGGGGCAGCAGCATCTGGCGCGAGAAGGTGGGCGTGACCGCCACGCGCAGCCGCCGCACCTGCGACGCGGGCTCGCGCCCCGGCACCTGCTGCAGCGCCGCAATGGCCTCGCGCACGCGCGCCAGGTAGGCCACGCCGTCGGCGCTCAGGCCGAAGTCGTTGCCCGTGAAGAGCTTGAGCTCGAGCTGCGTCTCGAGCTGGCGGATGCGATGGCTCACGGCGCTGGGCGTCACGCTGAGCTCCTCGGCCGCCAGGTTCACGCTGCGCAGCCGCGCGACGGCCTCGAAGGCCTGCAGGCCCTGGGTCGAGGGGAGTCGCGTCGATGCCATGTGTTTTGGGAAGGAAGTGAGCGATGCGATGTTATCGAAGGGCGATCAGCGCATCGAGCAGCCGCCGCAGGTCGTCGACCGCCTCGCGCGCCAGCGCTGCATCGCCCATCTGCGCCTTGACGATGGCGCCGTCGACACCCAGGGCGGCCACCTGTGCAACGGCCATGCGCTGCGGGCCGTCGGGCAGCAGGCCGGCGATCACCTCGACCATCTCGCGCTTGTGCTCGCGCGCGATGTCGGCGGCGCCGGCCACGCTGGCCCCCACTTCCACCACCGAGTTGATGAAGGCACAGCCCCGAAACAGCGGGTCGGCGAACCACTCGGCCATCACGTCGGCCAGCACCGGCAGCGCCTGCCCCTGCGCGATGCGCTGCTGCGCGTCGCGACGGCCCAGCGCATCGACGAACCAGGCCATCCACACGCCATGCCGGTGGTCGAGAAAGGCGCGCACCAGATCGTCCTTCGACGGAAAGTGCCGGTAGAAGGTGACCTTGGTGACGCCCGACGCCGCGATCACGCGGTCGATGCCGGTGGCGCGGATGCCGTGGGCGTAGAAGAGCTCGTGCGCCGTGAGCAGGATGCGCTCGCGCGCGGGCAGTGCAGAGATGTCCATGCGGCGATTGTAGACATGTAGACAGGTCTGTCTACTCGTGGCACATTGCGGACCTTCATCACTTCATTTCTTGACTGAAAGACCGCCATGGAATCCCGCCCGCCGCTGCCGCCCTTCACCCTTGAATCCGCCCTCCAGAAAGTCCAGGCCGCCGAAGACGCCTGGAACTCGCGCGACCCCGCGCGCGTGAGCCTGGCCTACACGCCCGACACCGAATGGCGCAACCGCGCCGACTTCGTCAATGGCCGCGAGCAGGTGGTCGAGTTCCTGTCGCGCAAGTGGGAGCGCGAGCACGACTACCGCCTGAAGAAGCAGCTGTGGGCCTTCATGGACAACCGCATCGCGGTGCGCTTCGAGTACGAATGGCACGACGCCGCGGGCCAGTGGTTCCGCAGCCATGGCAACGAGAACTGGGAGTTTGCGCAGAACGGTTTGATGCAAAGGCGCTACGCGAGCATCAACGACCAGCCCATTGCGGAGTCGGAGCGCAAGTTCCGCTGGGAGCGCTGAGGCGCAGGGGCCGACAACGGGCATGCCTGTTGCTTGCCCTGTCGCATCCCTTCATACCCAGGAGCCAAGCCGCATGAACCGCAACGACGTCACCGAGAAGATCATCACCGTGAAGGTGTCCAAGGGCATCCAGTGGGCCGACGTGGCCAGGAAGGTCGGCCTGTCGAAGGAGTGGACCACCGCCGCCTGCCTCGGCCAGATGACGCTCGACGACAAGCAGGCCAAGGTCATCGGCAAGATCTTCGGCCTCACGCCCGAGGAGCAGAAGTGGCTCCAGGTCGTGCCCTACAAGGGCTCGCTGCCCACGCCCGTGCCCACCGACCCGCTGATCTACCGCTGGTACGAGGTGGTGAGCGTGTACGGCACCACCATCAAGGAGCTGATCCATGAAGAGTTCGGCGACGGCATCATGAGCGCGATCGACTTCAGCATGGACATCCAGCGCCAGCCCGACCCGAAGGGCGACCGCGTCAACGTGGTGCTGTCGGGCAAGTTCCTGCCGTACAAGAGCTACTGACGTTCGGCTTTCAGTCAGTACACCGGCGCCGCAGGCTTCGGCCGCGGCGTCGGGGCCGGGCGCCAGCCGGGGCCGGCCATGCCGTAGCGCGCGCCCTCGATCGCCCCGGCAATGGCGCGCGCCACGCCGTCGACCGGTGTCGTCAGTCGCCGCCGCGTGCGCATGCGTTCGAAGGCATAGCTGTCGGCGATGCGCTCGGCCAGCGGGTCGGCGGCCTCGGCCACGTCGGGGCTCACCAGCGAGACGTGCACGCGCCCCGCGTGTTCCCGCCGCAGCCCTTCGGAGATCGCCTGCACCGCGTACTGCGTGCCGTGGTAGACGGCCGAGTCGGGCGTGGCGCCGCCCATGGCCACCGGCGCGACGTTGACGATGTGGCCCCAGCCCTGCTCCTGCATCGTGGGCAGCACGGCCGCCACGCCCAGCAGCATGCCGCGCAGGTTGACGTCGATCATCAGCTCCCACTCCTCGATCTTGCGTTGCCACAGCGGCGACAGCGGCATCACGCCGGCGGCGTTCACCAGCACGTCGATGCGGTCGTGCGTGTCGAGAGCGAACTCGGCAAAGGCCTCCATGTCGGGCCGGTGCGTCACGTCCAGCCGCCGGAAGCTCGCCGAGCCGCCGGTGGCGTTGATCTCGGCCGCGAGCGCCGCGAGCCGTTCGGTGCGGCGCGCGCCGAGCACCACATGGGCGCCGCGCCGCGCGAGCCGCCGTGCCGTCGCCTCGCCGATGCCGCTGCTGGCGCCGGTGACGAGAACCACTGTGTCCTGGATTGCACTCATACAAAACTCCTCATGCGGGTCGATGCGCCACGGCGCGAAGGGTGCGCCGGGCATGCAGAGGAGTCTCGGGGCGAAGGGGCCGGAGGCGGTATCCGGATCGAACGAGGTTTTTGCCTGATCCTGCGAAATGCAGAAACAGGCGGGTCGTGCGCGGGGCCGCGTCAGGCGCGCCGGCCCAGCCGATTCCCCAGCGCCAGCAGCGCCCATCCCGCCAGCCCGAAGGTCAGCGCGATGCCTGCAGCGTAGAGGGCCACGCCGCCGTAGCCGCCGACGTTGGCGGGGTTGAGGAATGGGTAGGGGTACCAGCCCGTGCGGCTGCCGCGCACCAGCGTGTAGACCAGGTAGGCCATCGGAAAGACCAGCGTCCACAGCAGCTGCCGGCCGCCGAGGCGCGTGCGCGGCGGTTGCAGCAGCCAGTCGAGCAGCACGACGCAGGGCATCACGTGGTGCAGCAGCGTGTTGATCCACGGCCGCAGCGCGCCGAGGTCGACGTCGCGCAGCAGCAGCGAGAAGACGATGCCGACCACCACCATGTTCACGGCCGACAGGGCGCGCAGCCCCTCGTCGGGCCCCGTGAACGCCGGCCGCCAGAGGCGGCGCGCCCCCAGCACCAGCACGATCGCCGCGAACAGGTTCGAGAGGTTGGTGAAGAAGCTGAAGAAGTTGACGACGTCGAAGCCCATGCGGACATGGATCGTCAGCTGCCAGCCGATCGCCACGAGGGTCAGCAGGCCGAAGAAGAGGCGCAGGGCGGACCAGGCCATGGGATGCCGGCCCTCAGGGCCTGCAGCTGCCGCCCATGGACACCGAGCCGTCCTTGCATTCGGTGAGGATGGGCTCGCCGCGCGATGCGGGCGCCGAGGTGGCGCTCGGGGCCGGCGAGGCCGCGCCGCCTTCGCGCTGGTAGACGATCTTCTTCGTGCCCAGCTCGCAGCTGCCCACCACCTGGCCGCTCGCCGTGGCGGCGGCATCGATGGTGACGACGCTGAAGTTCGTCACGCCCGACGCGGCGATCTTCGCTTCGATCTGGGCGCGCAGCGTTTCGCAGTTGCTCTGAGTGGGGCTCTGGGCATGGGCGCTGCCGGCGGCCATGAGCAGGGGCCAGGCGGCGGCAACAGCAAGCCAATGGCGTTTCATGAGGGGCCTGCCTTTCTTTCTTGCGTGCAGTGGGGGCGGGAGAAATCGGAGTCTAGTCGCGCACAAAGACCAACGGCCCGCCGCGTGAGCGACAGGCCGTTGGTGTGGGCACTTCCGGGCCTGGTCAGGCCCGGGAGGCGCAACGCAGCGGGATCAGACCGCCGGTGCCAGCACCGCGTTCAGCGTGGCGCTCGGGCGCATCACGGCTTCGTACTTCTTCGGGTCGGCCAGGTAGTAGCCGCCGATGTCCACGGCCTTGCCCTGCACGGCCGCGAGTTCGTCGACGATCTTCTTCTCGTTGGCGGTGAGCGCCTCGGCCAGCTTCTTGAACTTGGCCTGCAGCTCCTTGTCCTCGGTCTGTGCGGCGAGTTCCTGGGCCCAGTACATGGCCAGGTAGAACTGGCTGCCGCGGTTGTCGAGCTGGCCGGTCTTGGGCGACGGGTTCTTGTTGTTGTCCAGCAGCTGGCCGGTGGCGGCGTCGAGCGTCTTGGCCAGGATCTTGGCCTGCGCGTTGCCGGTCTTCAGGCCCAGGTCTTCCAGGCTCACGGCCAGCGCGAGGAATTCACCGAGCGAGTCCCAGCGCAGGTGGTTTTCTTCCACCAGCTGCTGCACGTGCTTGGGGGCCGAGCCGCCCGCGCCGGTCTCGTACATGCCGCCGCCGGCCATGAGCGGCACGATCGACAGCATCTTGGCCGAGGTGCCCAGTTCCATGATGGGGAACAGGTCGGTCAGGTAGTCGCGCAGGATGTTGCCGGTGGCGCTGATGGTGTCCAGGCCGCGCACGACGCGCTCCAGCGTGTAACGCATGGCGCGCACCTGGCTCATGATCTGGATGTCCAGGCCCGTGGTGTCGTGCTCGTGCAGGTACATCTTGACCTTGGTGATCAGCTGCGCCTCGTGCGGACGGTAGGCATCGAGCCAGAACACGACCGGCATGCCGGAGTTGCGCGCGCGGTTCACGGCCAGCTTCACCCAGTCGCGGATCGCGGCGTCCTTGACCTGGCACATGCGCCAGATGTCGCCCTTCTCCACGTCTTCGCTCATCAGCACTTCGCCGGTGTCCAGGTCGGTGATGTTGGCCACGCCGTCTTCGGGGATCTCGAAGGTCTTGTCGTGCGAGCCGTACTCTTCGGCCTTCTGCGCCATGAGGCCGACGTTGGGCACGGTGCCCATGGTCTTGGGGTCGAAGGCGCCGTGCCACTTGCAGAAGTTGATGATCTCCTGGTAGATGCGGGCGAAGGTCGATTCGGGCATCACGGCCTTGACGTCCTTCAGGCGGCCGTCGGCGCCCCACATCTTGCCGCCGTTGCGGATCATGGCGGGCATCGAGGCGTCCACGATCACGTCGTTGGGCGAGTGGAAGTTGGTGATGCCCTTGGCCGAGTCGACCATGGCCAGCTCGGGGCGGCCTTCGTGGCAGGCGTGCAGGTCGCGCTTGATCTCGTCCTGCGTGCTCTGGGGCAGCGTGGCGATCTTGTTGTACAGGTCGACCATGCCGTTGTTGACGTTGATGCCCAGCTCGTCGAACAGCTTGCCGTGTTTCTCGAAGGCTTCCTTGTAGAAGATCTTCACGCAGTGGCCGAACACGATGGGGTGCGAGACCTTCATCATCGTGGCCTTCACGTGCAGCGAGAACATCACGCCGGTCTTGTGCGCGTCTTCGATTTCCTTTTCATAGAAGGCCAGCAGGGCCTTCTTGCTCATGAACATGGAGTCGATGATCTCGCGGTCGAGCAGGGCGACCTTGGGCTTGAGCACGATGGTCTTGCCGCTCTTGGTGAGCAGTTCCATCTTGACGTTGCGCGCGCGGTCCAGCGTCATGGACTTTTCGCCGTGATAGAAGTCGCCGCCATGCATGTGCGAGACGTGCGAGCGCGAGGCCTGGCTCCACTCGGCCATGCTGTGCGGGTTCTTGCGGGCGTATTCCTTCACGGCGCGGGGCGCGCGGCGGTCGGAGTTGCCTTCGCGCAGCACGGGGTTCACGGCGCTGCCGGTGCACTTGTTGTAGCGCGTGCGGATGTCCTTGTCCTCGTCCGAGGTCGGGTTCTCCGGGTAGTCGGGGATCTTGTAGCCCTTGCCCTGCAGTTCCTTGATGGCCGACTTGAGCTGCGACACCGAGGCGCTGATGTTGGGCAGCTTGATGATGTTGGCTTCAGGCTTGAGCGTGAGCTTGCCCAGCTCGGCCAGGTTGTCGGGCACCTTCTGGTCGTCGCTCAGGAACTCGGGGAACTCGCCCAGGATGCGGGCGGCCACCGAGATGTCGCTCGTCGTCACGTTGATGCCGGCCGGAGCCGTGAAGGCGCGCACGATGGGCAGGAAGGCGTAGGTCGCCAGCAGGGGCGCCTCGTCGGTGAGGGTGTAGACGATGGTGGGTTGCTTCGTGCTCATGCGCTTGCTTCCGTAGGTTCTGGGTTGTCGAGAGGGCTGAAATTTCATTGGGCGAAATGGACTTTCGCCGGAGCCCCCCATTGTCGCCCGGTCGGGCCGGGGCGCGGCCGGAGAAACCCCGATGACCCCTCTGCCAGGGCTTCCCGCGATGGCTACCATTGCGCCCCATGAAAAAGCTGCCTCTTGCCGGGATCGTCGGTCTTCTTGTCTCGTGGCTGGCCGGCCCCGTGCTCGCTGCGCCCGCGGCGCGGGTCTTCGTGGCCGTCAAGACGCCCGAGGCCGTCGACGCCATGTGGCGCGCCCACCTGTGCGCCTTGCTGCCCCAGCCCTGCGATGCGCGGGCGCTGAAGCTGCACCGCCCGCGCGACGGCGGCGCGCCCGACGACTACCTGCTCACCTCGGAAAAGCCCCTGGCCATGGCGCGCCTGAAGCGCGACGCCGGCGCCGGTGGCTGGCAGCTCGCGCAGCTGCACGATTTCTCGACCTACGTGGCCTCGCAGCAGCGCGACCGCCCCAGCACCGACCCCGAGCTGCACCTGGCCCTCGCGCCGGTGCTCTACCCGCTGGCCGAGGGCCGCTGGGCCGTGGCCGTGACCCAGCACGAATCGGAAAGCTATTCGGGCGGCGGCGCGTCCTATGTGACGGCCGACTTCGTGCCGCTGGACACGCCGCCCGGGCAGCGCGCCAAGGCCGCGCGCGAGAGCATCCCGTACTGGTGCTCGCGGTCGATCCGCGCCTGCTTCAGCGAGAAGGAATACAAGACCTCGAAGCACTGCCACGACGAAAGCCGCGGCAGCCTGCGCATCGCCTACGACGCGCCGGCGAAGGCCGGCGGTCCCTATGTGTGGCGCTACACCTGGCTGCAGAGCGAATGGCCGGCGCACACGGGGCCGGCCGGCAACAAGCGCACCAGCGTCGACTTCACGGACGACAGCGCGCAGAAACCGACCGCCTGCGACGGCGGGCTGCAGTAGGCAGGCAGCAGCAGCGGATCAGTGCCGCGGCACCGTCACCGCGCCCACGTGCAGCGTGCGCCCTGCGCCCAGCCCCGCCATGACCAGCACCACGCCCAGGCCGACGAACAGCCACGCCGAGGCGTGGAAGCTGCCGGTCCAGCCGTGCAGCAGCCCGGCCAGCAGCGGGCCGAAGGCCGCCACCATGTAGCCCACGCCCTGCGCCATGCCCGACAGGTGCGCGGCAATGTGCGAATCGGGCGAGCGCAGCACGATCATGGTGAGCGCCAGCGCGAAGGTGCCGCCCTGCGAAATGCCCAGCACCACGGCCCAGGTCCACATGCCGCCGGGGGCGTCCAGCGGCGCGAACAGCATGGCCAGCATGGCCGCCACCGTCATCGCCGACAGCACCACCGCCAGTGCGCGCTGGTTGCGCAGCTTCACGGCCAGCGCCGGCACCACGAGGCACGTCACGACCTGCGTCATGACCGACAGCGACACCACGTAGCCGGCCATTTCGCCGCTGAGCCCGCGCTCGCGCAGGATCGGCGCCAGCCAGCCCATCACGATGTACGCCAGGGCCGACTGCAGCCCCATGAAGAAGGTCACCTGCCAGGCCAGCCGGTCGCGCCACAGGCCGCGCACGGTGAAGCCCGATTCGCTGGCCACCGGCTTGAGCGGCAGCGCCTGCGGCGCCCAGATGAACGTGACCAGCGCGGCCGGCACGGCCCACATGGCGAGCGCCAGCGTCCAGCCGCCGCCCAGTGCGTGCTCCAGCGGCACCGTCAGGCCCGCGGCGCTGGCGGCGCCGCCGCACACGGCCATGGTGTACAGGCCCATCATCAGCGCGGCCTGCTTGGCGAAGTCGCGCTTCACCAGGCCAGAGAGCAGCACGTTCGACACCGCGATGCCGCTGCCCGCGATGGCCGAGGCCAGGAACAGCAGCGGGATGTTGCCGGTGCCGCGCAGCACCGTGCCCACGCCGATCAGCACCATGCAGCCCAGCAGCGTGCGCTCGGTGCCGAAGCGGCGCCCGAGCCAGGGCGCCATCGGCGCGAACACGCCCAGGCAGACGATGGGCAGCGTGGTCAGCAGGCTGGCGGCGGTGGCCGACAGGCCCGTGGCACGGATGATTTCCGGCAGCACCACCGACAGGCTGGCGAACACCGGGCGCAGGTTGAAGGCGATGAGCACCACCGTCAGGCCCAGCAGCAGCCGGCGGCCCCGGCTGGGCGTCGGCGTGGGGCGCGGCGCGGGCAGGCTGTCGACTTCGGCGTCGATCAGCAGTTCTTCGGCGCCCGATGGCGCCGCCTGGGTGCGTGCGGTGGCAGCAGCACCCGTGGGCAAGGTCATCGTGCTCATGCCGTGCCCAGTGCGAGCGCGTTGAGCGTCGGCGCCATCAGCTCGCGCACGGCGGCGGCGGCGCGCTCGGGGTCGCGGCTGGCAATGCCTTCGACGATGGCGCGGTGCGCCGCCTCGTCGGGCTCGGGCAGGCTGGCGCTCAGCGTGCTGGCGATGGTTTCCTTGATGTAGCCGGTGATGAAACGGCAGGTCTCGACCAGCGCCAGGTTGCCCGACACATCGACGATGGCCAGGTGAAAGGCCAGGTCGCGCTCGATGAAGGCCGCGCCGCCGTCGGCCAGGTCGGGCTGGCCGCGCTTGTCGAGCAGGGCGTTCAGCCGGCGCAGGTCTTTCGCGGTGTGGCGCACGGCGGCGAGCCGGGCGGCCTCGACCTCGAGCGCGCGGCGCACCTCGAACTGGTCGCGCAGGCTGGCCAGGCGCAGCTTCTGCAGGCTGGCCGAGGGGTCGAAGCCCGAGCGCACGTAGGTGCCCGAACCCTGCCGCACCTCGAGCAGGCCGCGCGAGACCAACGTCTTCACCGCCTCGCGCACCGTGCCGCGGCTCACGCCCAGCAGCTGCGCCAGCTGGGGCTCGATCGGAATGCGCGAGCCGATGGGCCAGCGTCCCGCCGCGATTTCGGTGCGGATGCTGTTCGCGGCGGCGTCGGCCAGGGAGGTGCGGGGCGGTTGGACGAGCATGTGATCAGGGCGGCTTATTCATTCAATGATTGGATGAATTTAACCATTGTCAAAAAGACGCGGTCGGCGGGAGGGGCATGAGGCGGCGCGGCGGGGGTGCCTGGCCGCCCGCTTTACCAGCTGCCCGAGGCGCCGCCGCCGCTGCTCGAACCGCCGCTGTCCGAGGAGGACGAAGACGACGAGGAAGAGGAGGACGACGAACTGCTGCTGCTCCAGCCGCTGTCCCCATCGTCGTCGCTGCTGCCCGATTCCCAGACGCCGGGCGGCAGGAAGCCGATCAGCATCGAGAAGAACGCCGCCAGCCCAATGGGAATCCACGAGGTGTCCGGCACCGGGCCGGGCGAGGTGATGTGAAACACGTAGCCGCAGATGCCCGCCACGATGACCAGCCGGACGAGGAAGCTGACCACGCTGCGCTGGAAGGTGTTGACCATGCAGCGCACGATGATCACCGCGAACAGCGTCACGCCGCCGATGCACAGCGCCCACAGGAAGCCCCACCAGAAGCGGTCGGCGCCGACCGTGAATGCGACGGCGACCAGCGACGCGATCACGAGCACGAAGCCGCCCATGAAGATGGCGGCCGTGCGCGACATGCCGCAGAGAAAGCCCAGGCCGTAGCCGAAGATCGCCGGCATCGCCAGCACCAGCGCGATGGCCGGGTTCAGCAGCGCCGCGCCGGCCGCCAGCGGGCCGGCCCCGAGCAGGCCGAGCACCAGGCGCAGGTCGCGCGGGGCAGGGCGCGCACGCGCCGGTTCGGGCTCGATCGCCGCCAGGGCGTCGGCCCAGGGTTCGGGGCGCGCACTGCCCTTGCGCTGGCCCTTGCGTTGTTTCTCTTCGGCACGCCGCGAGGCCGAGGTGCCGCGCGGCGGGTCGCGCTCGATGCCGCGGCCGTGGTAGATGCCCAGGCCCAGGCCCCACAGCACCACGCCCAGCAGGCCCCAGCCTTCGGGCGTGACGTGGCCGCCGCGCGTCAGGCTGGTGACTTTCTCTTCGTCGGGTGCGGCGGCGTGGTCCACGACGATCTGCTGCGATTCGGGCGCGACGACGCCCACTTCGCCGTCGAGCAGCCGCGCGAGCGCGCCCACGGCCGCCTGCACGCCGCCGGCGAAGTCGCCCTCGCGAAAACGCGGCGCCATCTCGCGGTCGATGATGCGGGCCGCCTGGATGTCGGTCACCGTGCCTTCGAGCCCGGTGCCGACCTCGATGCGCATGCGGCGGTCTTTCTGCGCCACGAGCAGCAGGATGCCGTCGTCGGCGTCGCTGCGGCCCAGCCGCCACTTCGCGAACACGCGCGTGGCGTAGCCCTCGATGGTGTCCTCGCCCGTGGTCGGCACGATGAGCACCGCGAGCTGGGCCTGGGTGCGGCCCTGGATGTCGGCGATCTGCGCGCGCAGCGCCTCGGCCTCGCCGGACGGCAGCGCCTGCGCGAGGTCGACCACGCGCGAGCTCATCGGCGGCACCGGCACGGGCTTGGCCTGCGCGGCGCGCGGGCCGGCCAGGCACAGCACCAACAGCAGGCCCAGGCACAGCGACAGCCAGCGGGGCATCGACAGCGACACGCGCACCAGCGCGTTCATCGGCGCGCGCCCTTGGCCGCCACCACGCCCGCGCCGCGCACCTCGACCCGGCGCTGGTCGACCACCTTGCCGCTCGCGTCCACCAGCTCGATCAGGTGCCGGCCGGGCCAGGGCAGCCACTGCGCGCTGTTGCCGCGCGCGTGGAACTTGCCGTCGATGCGCCACTGCACGCCGCGCCCCTCGGATTCGAAGCGCACGCGCTGGCGCTGCGGCGGAATGTCGGGGTCGAGCGCCAGGATCGTGCCGTCGGCCGGCGCCGTGATGCGCGCCGAGGCGGCGTCGCTCGCCATGCCGGTGTCGAGCGCGAACAGCGGCTGCTCGGTGCCCTGCAAGAACCATTCGCTGCGCGCCGCTTCGAGTGGGCTGCCGTCGGCGCCCGGGCCGAAGCTCACGCGCGCCTCGACCAGCCCGGCGGGCGGCGCGGGCGCGCGGCTGGGTTCGCGCGCGTGCAGGAAGCGCATCACCTCGGCCCACACGGGCGCGGCGCCGCTGGTGCCGCTCACGTCCCACATCGAGGCGCCGCTGGCGTTGCCGACCCACACGCCGACCGTGTAGCGCTGCGACCAGCCCACGGCCCAGTTGTCGCGCATGTCCTTGCTGGTGCCGGTCTTCACGGCGGTCCAGAAGCGGGTGGACAGGATGCTGTCCAGGCCGAAGGTGCGCGTGCGCGCGTTCGGGTCGGACAGGATGTCGCCGACGATGAAGGCGGCGCGCGGGTCGAGCAGTGGCGCGGTTTCTGCAGGCTTCGTCTTGTTGGCCGGGGCAGGGCGTGGCGTGAGCGTCGTCGCCCCGAAGCGCCCGCCGTTGGCCATCATGCGGTAGGCATTGGCCAGCGACAGCAGCGACACCTCGGCGCTGCCCAGCGCCAGGCTGTAGCCGTAGTAGTCGCCGCTCTCGCGCAGCGGCAGGCCGGCGGCGCGCAGCTCGCGCGCGAAGGCCTCGGGCGACACCATCACCAGCGTGCGCACGGCCGGCACGTTGAGCGAGGCGGCCAGCGCGGTGCGCGCCGACACCGGGCCCTTGAAGCGGCGGTCGTAGTTCTGCGGAATGTAGAGGCCGCTCGCGGTGCTGATCTGCGCCGACGAGTCCTCGATCAGCGAGGCCGCCGTGATGCGCTTCTCGGCCAGGGCCTGCGCGTACAGCAGGGGCTTGAGCGTGGAGCCGGGCTGGCGCAGCGCGGTCACGCCATCCACCTCGGCGGCCTGGCTCAGCGGGCCCGAGGAGCCGACCCAGGCCAGCACCTCGCCGCTCGCGTTGTCGAGCACCACGAGCGCGCCGTCTTCCACGTGGCGGTCGCGCAGTTCGCGCAGGTGGCGCTGCAGGCTGTCGAGCGCGTAGCGCTGCAGCGGCGCGCGCAGGGTGGTGCGCACGCTGGTGGGGGCGGCGGACTTGTCGTTCCCTGCATCACGCAGCTCGCGCAGCACCCGCCGCGCGGCATGCGGCGCGATGCCTTCGTTGGGCTCGAACGCGCGCCGCTGCACCACCGCGCTGGTGAACATGTCGAGCGCCTCGCAGTCGGTCTTGGCGCCGGGCTCCATCACGCGCAGCACTTCGCAGGCGCGCTGCGCCACCAGGGCGGGGCGGGCGTTGGGCGCGCGCACCAGCGCGGCGGCCACGGCGGCCTCGCGCGCGTCGAGCCCGCTCGGGGCCTTGCTGAAGAGCGTGCGCGAGAGCGCGTCGATGCCGACGATCTCGCCGCGGAAGGGCACCGTGTTCAGGTAGGCCTCGAGGATCTGGTCCTTGCGCCAGCGGCGCTCCAGCTGCGTGGCGGCCACGGTCTGGCCGATCTTCTGCGTGAAGCTGCGCCCGCCCGCCGCGCGGCGCAGGTCGTCGTCGAGCAGGCCCGCCAGCTGCATGGTGATGGTCGAGGCGCCGCGCGTGCGCGTGTTCCACAGGTTGCCCCAGGCGGCGGCCGAGGCGGCGCGCCAGTCGACGCCGCTGTGTTCGTAGAAGCGCTTGTCCTCGCTCAGCACCATGGCCGCGCGCAGCGCGGGCGACACGTCGGCCAGCGCGGTCCACTGGCCGCGCCGCACCGTGGGGTCGGTGCGCACGCGCTGCAGCAGCTCGCCCTGGCGGTCGAGCACGGCGGTTTCGGAGGAGCGGAAGTCGCGCTTCACTTCCTCGAAGCTGGCCAGCGCCCAGGCGGAGGGTGCGGCGGCTGCCGTCAGCAGGACCACGGCCAGGGTGTGCCGGGCGGTGGAAGAAAACGAGAACGCAAGAGGCATCGCAGCAGACGGGGCCGCGGGGCGGCAGGCAAAGCGGAGACGGCCCATTCTCCGCCATGCCTTGCGGGGCCCGTCCACGGGCGCGTCAGGTGCCGACGTACGCCGCGAGATGCTGTCCTGTGAGCGTGGCGCGCTTGGCGACCAGCTCGGCCGGCGTGCCCTCGAAGACCACGCGCCCGCCGTCGTGGCCGGCGCCGGGGCCCAGGTCGATGATCCAGTCGGCGTGCGCCATCACCGCCTGGTGATGCTCGATGACGATGACCGACTTGCCCGCATCCACCAGCCGGTCGAGCAGGGCCAGCAGCTGCGCCACGTCGGCCAGGTGCAGGCCGGTGGTCGGCTCGTCGAGCACGTACACGCCGCCCTTCTCGGCCATGTGCGTGGCCAGCTTGAGCCGCTGGCGCTCGCCGCCCGACAGCGTGGTGAGCGGCTGGCCCAGGCTCAGGTAGCCCAGGCCCACGTCGGCCAGCCGTTGCAGGATGGCGTGCGCGGCCGGCGTGCGCGCCGGGCCTTCGCCGAAGAAGGCCGCGGCCTCGGTCACCGGCATCGCGAGCACCTCGCTGATGTCGCGCCCGCCGAAGCGGTGTTCGAGCACCGAGGCGTGGAAGCGCTTGCCCTCGCACTCTTCGCAGACGGTGGCCACGCCGGCCATCATCGCCAGGTCGGTGTAGATCACGCCCGCGCCGTTGCAGGTGGGGCAGGCGCCCTCGGAGTTGGCGCTGAACAGCGCCGGCTTCACGCCGTTGGCCTTGGCGAAGGCGTTGCGGATCGGGTCGAGCAGGCCGGTGTAGGTGGCCGGGTTGCTGCGCCGCGAGCCGCGGATGGCGCCCTGGTCGACCGCCACCACGCCCGCGCCGGCGGGAATCGATCCGTGCACCAGCGAGCTCTTGCCCGAGCCCGCCACGCCGGTCACCACCACCAGCACGCCCAGCGGAATGTCGACATCGACGTTGCGCAGGTTGTGCGCCTTGGCGCCGCGGATCGGCAGCGCGCCGGTGGGCTGGCGCAGTTTTTTCTTGAGCGCGGCCCGGTCGTCCAGGTGCCGGCCCGTGAGCGTGCCGCTGGTGCGCAGCGCTTCCACGCTGCCCTCGAAGCAGACCGTGCCGCCCGCCGCGCCCGCGCCGGGGCCGAGGTCGACGACGTGGTCGGCGATGGCGATGGCCTCGGGCTTGTGCTCCACCACCAGCACCGTGTTGCCCTTGTCGCGCAGGCGCAGCAGCAGCTCGTTCATGCGCTGGATGTCGTGCGGGTGCAGGCCGATGGTCGGTTCGTCGAAGACATAGGTCACGTCGGTGAGCGAGGAGCCGAGGTGGCGGATCATCTTCACGCGCTGCGCCTCGCCGCCCGAGAGCGTGCCCGAGGGACGGTCGAGGCTGAGGTACCCGAGGCCGATCTCGACGAAGGAATCGAGCGTGTGCGCCAGCTTGGCCAGCAGCGGCGCCACCGAGGGCTCGTTCAGGCCGCCGACCCACGCGGCGAGGTCGCTGATCTGCATCGCGCAGGCCTCGGCGATGTTGAGCTTCTTGATGCGCGAGGAGCGCGCCGCTTCGCTCAGCCGCGTGCCCTCGCACTCGGGGCAGGTGGTGAAGGTCACGGCGCGTTCCACGAAGGCGCGGATGTGCGGCTGCATCGCCTCGACGTCCTTGGCCAGGAACGACTTCTGCACCTGCGGAATGAGGCCCTGGTAGGTGAGGTTGATGCCGTCGATCTTGATCTTGGTCGGCTCCTTGTGGAGCAGGGCGTCGAGCTCCTTCTTGGTGAACTTGCGGATCGGCTTGTCGGGGTCGAAGAAGCCGCAGCCGTTGAAGATGCGCCCGTACCAGCCTTCCATGCTGAAGCCCGGGATGGTGAGCGCGCCTTCATTGAGCGACTTGCTGTCGTCGTAGAAGGCGCTCAGGTCGAAGTCGGTGACCGCGCCCCGGCCCTCGCAGCGCGGGCACATGCCGCCGGTGCGGCTGAAGGTCTGCTTCACCGTCTTGGCGGCGCCGCGCTCCACGGTGATGGCACCGGTGGCTTTCACCGAGGGCACGTTGAAGGCGAAGGCGCTGGGCGAGCCGATGTGCGGCTTGCCCAGGCGGCTGAAGAGGATGCGCAGCATCGCGTTGGCATCGGTCGCGGTGCCGACGGTGGAGCGCGGGTCGCCGCCCATGCGCTCCTGGTCCACGATGATCGCGGTGGTCAGGCCGTCGAGCACGTCGACCTCGGGCCGCGCCAGCGTCGGCATGAAGCCCTGCACGAAGGCGCTGTAGGTCTCGTTGATGAGCCGCTGCGACTCGGCCGCGATGGTGCCGAACACCAGCGAGCTCTTGCCCGAGCCCGAGACGCCCGTGAACACCGTGAGCCGGCGCTTGGGCAGCTCGACGCTGATGTCCTTCAGGTTGTTCACGCGCGCGCCCTGCACGCGGATGAGGTCGTGGTGGTCGGCGGCGTGCCTGCCGTTCGCGTCCTTCGTGCTCTTTGTTTCCTTCTTCGGGGCCTTGCTGCTCATCGGGTCTTTCTCTGGAAGGGACACGGGGCCGCCACGACGGCGGCGCCCGTGCAGGAGGTCAGGGGGCTGCGGCGCCGGAGGCCGGCTCAGCGTGTCTGCTGGATGCGGATCAGGTTGCCCGCCGGGTCGCGCACCGCGCAGTCGCGCACGCCGTAGGGCTGGTCGGTGGGCTCCTGCACGATCTCGGTGCTGCGGGCCTGCAGGCGCTCGAAGGTGCCCTCGAGGTCGGGCGTGGCCAGCAGCAGCGAGGCGAAGGTGCCCTTGGCCATCATCTCGGCGATGGTGCGGCGCTCGTCGTCGGTGAGCCCGGGCGTGGCGGCCGGCGGATACAGCACGATGGAGGTGGCGGGCTGGCCGGCCGGGCCGACCGTGATCCAGTGCATGCCGCCGTAGGCGACGTCGTTGCGCACCTCGAAGCCCAGGGTGTCGCGGTAGAAGGCCAGCGAGGCCTGCGGGTCGGTGTGCGGAAGAAAGCTCGAGTGGATGCTGAGATTCATGATGGCGAGGGTCCGTGGTTGTGTCGGGCCGTCATGCTAGGTGCGAGGCGGGGTTTCGCGCTTCTCGATTCCTGATCGGCCGCGTCACTTGTTTGGCCACGCACGCCGGCATGCCCGCCGTCGCCTGCGCCGCCTCGCGCCGGTAGACGCCGGGCGACACGCCCACCAGCTCGGTGAAGCGCGTGGTGAAGGTGCCCAGCGAGGCGCAGCCGACCTCGAAGCAGACCTCGGTCACGCTCAGGTCGCCGCGGCGCAGCAGCGCCATCGCGCGTTCGATGCGCCGCGTCATCAGGTAGGCGTAGGGCGACTCGCCATAGGCCAGGCGGAACTGGCGGCTGAGGTGGCCGGCCGACATGTTCGCGTCGCGCGCGAGCGCTTCCACGTCCAGCGGCTGCGCGTGCTCGCGGTCGATGCGGTCGCGCACGCGGCGCAGCCGTGCGAGGTCGGGCAAGGAGGGCTGGGGCTGCGTGGCGGTCATCGGCGGGATCGTGCCACGTCGCTACGGCGTGCTCAAGCGCAGGCAAAGGTTCCACATCCGGTAACGAACTTCACACAAGCGCCTGCATCTGGACACCCGATGCGCACGCGGCGGGGCTTCAATACGGTACGGGCTCGCAGGAGGCGGGCCTGACCGTACAGCCCCACCCAAGGAGAACTCCGCATGACGAAAACACTCGCGCTTCTGCTGGCCGCCTCGGCCATCCTGGCTGGTTGCGTCGTCGCACCTTACGACCGCGGCCCGCCCCCGCGCGGCCATGGCTACGACCGCGACCGTGACGGCGTGCCGAACCGCTATGACCGCGATCGCGACAACGACGGCGTGCCCAACCGCTACGACCGCCGGCCGAACAACCCCTACCGCTACTGACACAGGGCTGAAGCCCCCAAAGAAAAAGACCGCGAGGCACGCAGCCCCGCGGTCTTTTTTCTTGTGCGTGTGTGGATGTGCTCAGGCAGCGCGGCGCGCCATCAGCGCCCACAGGCCCGCCGCGCTCAGCAGCGAGCCGCCCGCCAGGTGAAAACGTCGCTGCGCGCGCGGCGAGGCGAGCAGCCGGCCGGCTGAACTCGCGAACACCGCGTAGAGCGTGGCATTGAGCGTGGCCAGCGCCACGAAGGTCAGCGCCAGCACCCACATCTGATGCGACACGTCGGCGCCCGGGCTGATGAACTGCGGCAGGAAGGCCACGAAGAACACGATGCCCTTGGGGTTCAGGGCCGTCACCAGGTAGGTGTTGGCGAACAGGCGCCAGCGCGAGGCCGGTGCGGCCGGCGTGGCGGTCTCGGTGGACGAGATGCCGGCGCGCAGCAGCTTGATGCCCAGGTACAGCAGGTACAGGCCGCCGACCCACTTCACCACCGTGAACCAGAAGGCCGACGCGGCCAGCAGCGCGCCCAGCCCCAGCAGCGACACCACCAGCGCGGTCGAATCGCCCAGCGCCACGGCGGCCACCAGCGGCACGTTGGCGCGGCGGCCGTGCGACATCGAATAGCTGATCACCGTGAGGATGGTCGGCCCCGGAATGATCAGCAGCAGCGCGGACGCGGCGACGAAGGCGAGCCAGAGTTCGATGGGCATGGGGATGGGGATGGATGCTCCTGGTGGTGTGGGAAGGGCGGTGCGCCGTTCAGCGCGGGAACGAAGTCTTTTTCATGCGTCCGAGGTCGAAACAGGTGCGCCGAAACGCAGCGCGGACCGCGCCTTGGCGCGTTCGGCCTCGATGGCGCGGTCGCGCGGCTCGGCTGTGGTCACCAGCGATTCGATCAGCCGCGTGGCCGTGGCGGCCACCTCGTCCACGGCGCGCTCGAAGGCCTGCTCGTTGGCGCGCGAGGGCACGCTGAAGCCGCTGAGCTTGCGCACGAACTGCAGGGCGGCGGCGCGGATCTCCTGCTCGGTGGCAGGGGGCTCGAAGTTGTAGAGGGTCTTGATGCTGCGGCACATGGCGAATGCTCCGGTCAGGCGCGGCGCAGGGGCCGCGCGGCCAGTCTAGCGAAATCGCGTTTTCTTGCGCAGCACCCGCCGGGGAAGGCCTGCTGGAGGCCCGGGCCCCCCGTTCAGCTGCCTTCGTAGAAGAATTCTTCGCGCACGATCTTGCCGTCCTTGACGGTGTACAGCGCCATCTCTTCCATCGTGAAGCGCTGGCCCGTGGGCTTCATGGTCACGTCGAAGCGAAAGCCCACGATGAAGCGATCGTCGTGCGGCCAGGGGCCGGCCACCTGGAACGAATGCACCTCGTGGTTGGCGACCCACCATTCGCCCTTGGCGCGGATGGCCGACAGGCCCACCGACTCGCGCGACATGCCGGGCGGCGCGCTGGCCTCGACGCTGACGGCCTCCGGCGCGTAGAGCGCCTGGGCTTCATCGAATGTCCCTGCTTTGCACAGCGCCACGAGCTTGGCGGCGATTTCCTGGGTGTTCATGCGTTTCTCCAGTGAGTTGGGGGGATGACGGGAGGCGCAGTGTAGGCCCGCGCACCGTGCGTCGTCGACAGATGTTCAACGCACTGGTTCGTTGAGCGCGCGCAGGCTGTCGACGCCCTCCGGCGAGAGCCACAGCAGCGTGTTCAGGTAGGTCTCGATGCGGTCGACCAGCGCGCTGCGCGGGCCCTCGCGCCATTCGGTGGAACCATAGAACGCCGCCTGCTCGGCCTCCAGCGCCTCGCGGCTCGCGTAGGCGCGCACGAGGTGGTAGCTCTCTTCCTCGTGGTCCGACCGGCCGTAGCTCACCACGTCCATGCCCTTGCTGCGCAGCATGGGCACCGCGCGTTCATGCATCGCGCGGTGGAAGTCGTCGAGGGTGCCGGGCTTGAGGCGGTAGGTGCGGATTTCGAGGAGGCGGGTCATGAGGCGTCTTTCGCTGCAGCGTGAGTTACGCGTAGAGAAACGTAACCACCGTGAAATACAGAACCAGGAGACATGCCAGGATGCCCTTGGCGTTCTTCGTGACGAAATCAATGTAGCGTGACATGGCCTCGTCCGTGAGCCGAGCCTGCAGCGCATGTTCTGCAGGCAGAACAGCACGTAGCAGATAGCCGCCGAAGAAGATGATGGCCACGAGCACGACCATGAGGAGCAGTGGCAGAAGGAGGACCATGAGGGCTTGAGCGTATTCCGCTGGTTTCTACAGCCGGTCGTCAGAGGTCGACGAAGTCATCGGGCATTGCGGCGTGCGTAGCGACACGGTACCGCACGATGCTCTCGCGCGGAATGTCCCGGGAGAACAGGACTTCTGATTCCAGCTCGAATGTCGGGACCGTCTTCCCTCAGGACACCACGTCAATTCCGCCTCGAGACTTGATCTTGTAGAAAAAACCCCGTCCGTTCAATGCATGGTCAAGTGCAATTTCAAAACGTGTGGATGTGCTCACGTAGATGCTCGCACCCGTCTCTCGCATTGGAATTCGTCGCGGATATCGACCACTATCCCTCGCGGTGCTTGCTCAAGCAGGCCTTGATACTCGTCTCTTCGCGATTGAACTTCACGACGCCACTGTAGTCCGATGTGTCGAGTTGGAAGCGACCGTCGTCGCGGACATAGGCGACCAGAAACTGCGAAGCGGCGACGACAAGGTCCACGCGGTAGCCGTCGGCGCGTTTCGTCTGCCGAACGTGTGGCAGCAGGATGTTCTCCGAGGGGGAGGCCATCGCATCGTTGACGCAATCCACCATTGCTGCTTGCTCCGACTTTCGATAGCGGCCATCCACGATGGTCCGAAACTTCGACGGAGTCGCGACGGTGTTTACGCTCGTGGTGAACTCCCCGGTCGACACGGTGGTACAGCCAGACAAAAGGGCCACGATGGTGAGGGAGGCGGCAAGTTTCACAGGTTCCTTCGCTTGATTGCTGGACGTTGGTACTTCATGCCTGGAAAAGGGCGTCGAGTACGCATTTCTGACGTTGCTCAGTCTACCCACGTGCCGACGGCGGCAACGAGCACTTCGAGCTTCCGGCGAATTGGATCGTGAGTGGGGCAGGGGCGTGAATCGCTGTTGCTCTTGTCGAGACCTCAAGAGTCATTCATTGCGGTAGTCCAGCTGACAATGCTGCCGCGGCTGTTGAGCGGCGCGCGTGTCTGTGGAGCCGCAGATCAGGCTTCCTTCATCGGAACTGCGCTCGGCATCGCTAGGACGGTTGCGTACGGAGTACGCAAGAGCTGATGTTGGGGCGCTTCGGACAGGCATGTCTGTCGGCTTGAGACAGTGAACCCGCTCAGCACGGTGGTGCGCACGCTGTCGTCGCACATGGGGCGCCACATCACGACGATCATTGCGGCCGCGGACCCCGACACCGAGCTGTCGAAGGCCTTTCGCAACGACTTCATCCTGTCGCGCCGCGACGAAGGGCGGGTGCTGTTGCAGCAAGCGGCCGAGGCGGGCGAGATCCGGCCGGATGCCGACCTCGAGATCGAGCTCGACCAGATTTACGGGCCGTTGTTCTTCAGGCCGCTGATGGGGCACGCGCCGCTCGATGCGGGCTTTGTCGAAGGGCTGATCGGCAGCCTGCTCGTCGGGCTTGGCACGAGCCCCGCGAGCGGCAAGCGCAAGCCCGCAACGCGTGCGTCACGGAGCAAGGCGGCCTGAAGCGGTGGGGGTGTCGGTGGGCTGAAGCAGGTCCCACTTGTTGCCGCAAAGATCGAGGAAGACGGCAACCGTACCGTGCGGCTCGTGGCGCGGCGCTTCGAGAAAGCGCACGCCGCGGGATGTCATGTGTTCGTGGTCGGACGCGAAGTCCGTGGTGTGCAGGAACAGGAAGACACGCCCGCCGGCCTGCTTGCCGACGCTGGCGCTCTGCTCGTCGGTCACGGCCTTGGCCAGCAGCAGCGCGGTGCCGGCATTGCCGGTGTTGCGTGCTGGCGCAACCACCACCCAGCGCTTGCCTGGACCGCGCGGCGTGTCTTCGACCAACTCGAAGCGCAGCGCCTCAGTGAAGAAGCGGATGGCTTCGTCGTAGTCGTGGACGAGGAGGGTGACGGTGGCGAGTTGGCGGGTCATGGGAGGCGTTTGCGTTGCGCTGTCGTGTGTGCTGGCGCTGTCGTCCGCGATCGCGACGCAGCGCTCCATCAGGCCGGCCTCGCGCACCTCTTCGGTAGTGTTCACCTGGAACACGTTCTTGCCGCAGTCGCCGCAATACCGGACGCCGGGCGTGGCGGTGGCTTCGAGTGCGTCCCAGAGCTTGGGGCACGAGAGCGATCCGTCGTGCCCGCTTCCCGGCGGCGCCTGTGGATCGACTGGCGCGCGACCGATGCGGATCGACTTCTTCATGGGGGCGGTGGGCGGCGGGTGCCGAGGATGTACTGAGCGACCCATTCCGCCTGTTCCGGTGTGTCGGGCATGTCGACGCCCCGGGAGCGGCTCAGCAGGTGGAAGATGTTCTGGCGCGGAACGCCGAGTCCGTGCAGCAGGCTGCCCGCGATGAGGCCCGTGCGGCCGATGCCTGCGCGGCAGTGGATGGCGATGGCCTTTCCGCTCGCCAGTTCGGCGCCCAGTTCGGCAATGAAGGCCGCCGCGTCCTGCTGCGATGCCGGCAGGCCTCGGTCCGGAATCGGGAAATGCCGGAACACGATGCCATGTTCGGCGCACAGCGCAGGCTCTTCCCGGAGTTCAAGTGCCCTGATTTCCTGCGCCTCGAGCAGGGAGACCACCATGTCCAGCGATGCACGCTGCCAGGCTGCCACCTCGGCGCGCAGCTGGTCACCGCCGCGCGGGCGTGCCATCAGGCCCAGCCGATGCGGCTGTATGTCGCGGACCCAGTGGATGGTGGTCTCGAACATGGTCTGCGGACCTTACAGCCGATCGATCAGCCGCATCGCCCTCAGGTGAAAACGATCGCCGTCTTGTGCGCGATGCTCAGCCGCGCCGATTCGTACAGCAGCAGCCACGACTCGGTCTCGCGGTAGAGGCCTTCGTCCTCGCCCATGCTGTCGGCGATCCGCGCCGCTTCCTCGTCGGACAGCTCGCCGTCCGAGAGCGTGATGCCGAGGGCTGGCGCCACCAGCACCAGTTCTTCGAGCAGGCGGTACGACGAGCCGAGCATGCCGCCGGGCAGGTCGGTCTCGTCTTCCCCGGCGAAGATCACTTCTTCGAAGTCGACCGGCAGGTAGAAGCCTTCCGCGTCGGAGTGGCACAGCAGGTGGCTTTCGAACAGGCCCGCCACGTCTTCGAGCGTCTCGTCTTCCGTAGGGTCGGCGTCCTCCGGCAAGGGCGTGGCCATCCAGCCGGGCGTCGTCACGCGGTGTGCGTAGGCGCGACGCAGGTAGTGGATGAACGAGTAGGGCAGGCCGTCGAGCGGTGCGCGGGATTCGAGCGGCGGCAGGCTGCGGGGCTCGACGTGCGCCGGCAGGCCGGCTTCGGCGAGCTTGCGGTTCGCGGCGGCGAAATCCGCCTCGAAGTGTTCGGCGCTCTCGGGATCGTTCTCGATCAGGTCGGCGAGGATGCCGACGCAAATGGCCAGGCCCATGGGGTTCTCCAGGTTGTGGGTTCGTCGCGATGGTGACGAGGCGCGGTGAAGGCGGGATGACGGCCCGCCTTCACCGTGGGGTGCCCCGTTACTTCGCCGCCTCCACCTTCACCCGCGCATTCGGCGTCTCGCCGAACATCTCGGGCGCGTACATCGCTTCCACGCGGCTGGGCGGCAGCGCGAAGTCGCCGACGTTGTTCAGGCGCACGGTGTATTCCATCTTCACCACGCCCTTGGGCAGGTACTCGTAGTAGCTGCGGAAGGCCTCGAAGCTGCGTTCCTCGAACGCTGGCCAGCCGCTGCCCGACTTCTTCTCGCCCTGCGTGGCGATCTGCGAGTCGCGGCCCAGGCCGCTGCCCAGGATGGTGGCGCCGCCCGGGACCGGGTCGGTGATCACGACCCAGGTCATGTCGGTGCTGGCGTTGACCTCGATGCTCACGCGCAGCACGTCGCCGCGCGTGTACTTGCCGGCCACGGCCTGCTCGACCGGCGTGATGGTCTTCTTCAGCGCGTAGCCCGCCGCGAACGGCGCCTTCAGCTGCACGGCGGCCAGCGACTGCAGCGTGAGCCACGGCTTGCCGGTGCCCTGCTGCGTGACCAGCAGCGTGTCGCGCACGGGCGCACCCGTGGGCGATGCGGACCAGGGCAGGAACATCGTGTTGTTGCGCAGGTTGCCCGGCGAGGCGGGCGCGCCGAACATGGTGGTCTGGTTCGGGGCGCCGCTTGCGTCGCTGGCCTTCACGCGTTCGACCTTGCTCCAGTCGACCTGCGCCTTCACCGCGCCCAGCGTGGCGGCGGTGACGCCGGCCACCGGCGTGCTCTCGAACACCTTGCTGAACTTCTCCAGCGCCAGCCCGCCCCACAGGTTGGCGGTGGTGGTGTGCCAGGCGCCGTTCTGCTGGCGGCCGATGAAGCCGTTGGCGAGCTTGCCGATGTCGTCCTTCCAGGCCGGGTCGTCCATCACCGTGAGCAGCAGGCGCGCGGTGTTGACGTCGCCGTTGGTCATGAGCCACCACCAGTAGTCGTCCTGCTCGGTGCTGAAGATCAGCTTGGTGCCCTGGTACGACAGGCGCGCCTTCAGCACGTTGTTGGCTTCGTCCAGGCGCTGCTGGCGCTGCGGCACGTCGTTCACGCGCTTGAGGATGTTGACCCAGTCGATCACCGCGCTGGTGGGCCACTGGTTCGGCGCGATGGTGATGCTGCCGAGCATGCTGCCCTTGGCCTTGCCGTAGCGCGACAAGGCTTCGAGCGCGGCGAGCTTGCGCACGTCCAGGTCCTTGCGCGGGCTCCAGAACTCGCGCGTGACGCGGCCTTCGACGAACGCGATCAGGCCCGATTCCATCGGTGCGCGCGCGTCGTCGGCGAGCGCGAAGGCCGGGTTGAGCTGCGCCGCTTCGTGCGTGGCCGCGAGCAGGTACGACGTGAGGATGTCGCTGCCGCGGTTGGCTTCGCCGTCGCGCGGCGGGAAGTAGCTGGCCAGGCCGTCGCTGTCCAGGTAGGTCGGCAGCGTGGCCAGCACGCCCTGCCACATCTTCGCGTCGCGCAGGCCGACCGCCTTGCTGGTCTTCTGCTCGAGGCAGCTGAAGGGGTAGTTGGCGAACCAGTCGCGCACGCCCGGCAGGCCTTCGGCCAGCTTGGGCTGCAGCGACATCTTCAGGCCGCCGCGGCCGGGCAGGGCGTCGGCGGGCGGTGCCACGTCGAGCGTGAACGGCCCGTCGACCTGCACCAGCGTGGCCTGCTGCACCGTGAGCGGCACGGCGGGCACGATGCGCTGGCGCACCTTGAGCGCGTCGCGCGCGCCACCGACGGTGTCTTTCGCCTCGATCTCCCACAGGATGGCTTCGGCGCGCGTCTGCGCGAGCTGCGCGGGCGCGGTCACGTTCCAGGCCACTTCACGCGATTCGCCGGCCGGAATGTCGACGGTCTGCGTTTCGAGCGTGAGCAGCGTGGCGCGCGGCGTGGCTTCCACCTTCATCGGTTTCTGCGTGGTGTTGCGCAAGGTGATCTGCGCGCGGAACTGGTCGTCCTCGCGCACCAGCGGCGGCAGGCCGCTGATGATCTGCAGGTCTTGCGTGGCCTGGATGCTGGCCTGGCCGGTGCCGAACAGGCTGGTGCCCGCATCGGCCACGGCCACGATCTTGAAGGTGGTGAGCGCGTCGTTCAGCGGCACCGTCACCACGGCCTGGCCGTTGGCGTCGAGCACGATCTTCGGGTTCCACA
Organism: Variovorax sp. GW531-E2; assembly: GCF_059423125.1. NCBI lineage: Bacteria > Pseudomonadati > Pseudomonadota > Betaproteobacteria > Burkholderiales > Comamonadaceae > Variovorax > Variovorax sp. GW531-E2. The sequence continues at coordinate 59,646 of NZ_JBWKXQ010000008.1, forward strand.
CGAGCAGGGTGTCGAGCAGCTCGCGCGTCTGGCCCTTGCCGCCGCCGCCGCCCGCGGGCACGGCCTTGCGACCGTAGTGGCGCCGGCCGACGATTTCCATCTGCGCGGTGGAGGTGCTCACGCCCCAGCTGCGTCGCTGCAGCATCGCGTTGAGCAGGTTCCAGCTGTCGTTGGGCATGAGCTCCAGCAGGGCCTGGTCGACCGCGGCCAACGCCACTTCGGCGCCGGCGGCCGGCTTGCCGTCGGGCAGCTTGGCGGTGATGGTGACCTGCGCCTTGCTGCGGATCGGGTAGCTGGGCTTGTCGCTGGTCACGGTCACGTCGATCTGGTGCGCGCGCGTGCCGACGCGGATCTCGGCCATGCCCAGGCGGTAGGCGGGCTTGCTCAGGTCGACCATGGCGGTGGGCGCGACATATTCCTTGCCTTCGTACCAGAAGGCGGTCCACCACTCGCGCGGCGCCTTGAAGCCCCAGGTGAAGAAGCTGTACCACGGCACTTCGCGCAGGCGCCCGCGCAGCGCGAGCACGCTCACGTAGGCGTTCGGGCCCCACTCGGGCTTGACCTGCAGGCTGACCGTCGGGTCCTTGCCGTCCAGCTGCACCACGTGCGTCTCGATGATGCCTTCGCGTTCCACCGCCACGAGTGCGGTCGCAAAGCGGAACGGGCTGCGCACCTGGAACTTGGCGACCTCGCCGGGTTGGTAGCTCTTCTTTTCGGGCAGCACGTCGATGCGGTCGTTGTCCTCGCCGCCGAACCAGAGTTCGCCCTGCTTGGTCACGTAGACCGAGCTCACGGCGCTGGCGCTGCGGCCGTCGCTGTCGGTGGCGCTGGCCACCAGCTCGACCTCGCCGGCTTCCTTCAGCTCCGACTCGCACAGCAGCAGGCCGCGCGAATCGCTCTTGCCGGAGCAGACGGTGCCGATGTCCTTGGTCTCGGTCTTGTTGTCGTAGGTGTAGAAGCCGCCCACCATGCGCTTGCGGCTGGTGGTGGTGATGCGCGCCACGGCACGCACGTTGAGCGTCACGCCGGCCTGGGGCTTGCCCGTGAGGTCGAGCGCGAGCGCCTGGAACTTGAGCTTCTGGCTGGTGGAAACCCAGCCCTCGGTCTTGATGCCGGCGATGACCGACGCGGGCCACAGCGTCTGCGTGCTGCGAATGGTCTGCACCTCGCCGTTCGGGTCGGCGTAGGTGGCTTCGAGCAGCAGCTCGCGCGCGGCCTTCACCTTGGGCACCTTGTCGATCGTGACCTTGCCGGCGCCGTCCTTGTTCAGCGTGAGCGGCAGCTTGTCGGCGATCACGCGGGTGTCGTTCACGCTGTTGAGGTCTTCCTCGCCGGCGCTGGTGTCGGCCGCGGTGGCGGCTTCGCTGCCGTCGCCGGAAGCGCGCGGCGGGTTGAAGCTGAAGGCGTCGTAGTCGGAAAAGCTCAGGCCCTTGCCGCGCACCATGGCCGACACGCGCACCGGCAGGTTGGCGGCGCCGCCGCCGGCCACGTAGTTGATCTGCACGTCGGTGGGCACGCTCGTGGCGGCCACCAGCGGCTTCTTCTCGGTGGGCGCGATGCGGCCCTCGAGCACGGGCAGGCGGAACTCCTCGACGCGGAAGATGCCTGTCGAGTAGGTGCGGTTGTTGCCTTCGTCGCTGGTGCCGTCGCCGCTGCGCAGCTCGACCTGGTACACGCCGAGCTTGGCGGCCGGCGGAATGGCAAAGCTGTTCTCGGCGCTCAGGCCGCCGGTGGCGGTCTTGCGCCAGGCCAGCGGCTGGGTGAAGCGCTGGCCGCTGCCCATGTGGGTCACGACCAGCGTGTCGGGCCGGTCTGCCGGCAGGCCGAAGCCCTTGCTGGTCTGGGTGCGCAGCAGGCTCTTCATCGACACCGTCTCGCCGGCGCGCAGCAGCGTGCGGTCGAAGATGGTGTGGGCGATGCCGTCGGGGCGCACGTCCAGGCTGGTGGGCACGTTGAAGCGCCAGGGCTCGATGCCGCGCTGCCAGTCGCTCCAGGTGAAGGCGAGGTCTTCCACGCCCTTGTCGTCCTTGGCGCGCGCGCTCACGAACCAGGCGCTGGTCTCGTACTCGTTCGGGCCGTTGCAGCTGGGCGCATCGGGCGATACGCCGTTGAGCATCACGATGCCGCTGGTGTCGGTGGTGCCGGTGGCCACGGCCTTGCCGTCGCAGCTGGACACGCGCACCTCGGCGCCTGCCACCACCTTGCCCTTGTCGAGCGTGGTGACCCAGGCCATCGAGTTCTCGCGGCCCAGCTTGAAGTGCACGGCCAGGTTGGTGGCCAGCGCGGTGGTGCGCACGTACATCGTGCGCCCGGCGTTGTAGCGCTCGTCGAGCAGGGCTTCGCCGAGTTTCTGCGAGGCGATCTCCAGCACGTGGAAGCCCGGCGTGAGCGGGATGCCGACCACTTCGAAGGGGCGCGGGTCGCCGCTCTCGGCCTTGGGCATGTCCAGGGCCTTCACGCCCGGCTGGCCGCCAAGCAGCGACACCATGCGCGTCTGCACGTGCGAGCGTTCGTTCTTGTCGATCACCGGGGGCAGGGCGCCCTTCACGTCGCGGCGCGCGGTGTCGCGGCTGACCGTGTAGCTGTCGTAGCGGCGCACCTTGCGGTACCACGCGATGATCTCGGCGTCGGTCTTGGGGTTGAGGTCGCTCACCTTGCCGGGCGTGAGCGCCTGCACCATGAGTTGCGGCTCCACGCGGCGCACGGTGACCGGCATCATGGCCGGCGTGCCGGGCTCGGCCAGCCGTTCGATCACGCCGAAGGGCGAGGCCGCGAACTTGGCCAGCGGCGGCATCGCGCCGGTCGCCACCTTCAGCGGAAAGCTGCCGGGCGTGCCCAGCGGGCGGCCCGAGGCGTCCTGGAAGCCGGAAGGCAGCTCGATGCTGAACTGCGTGCTCTCGGCCAGCGGCGGGCCGAAGCTCGCGCTGTTGACCACGTCGTCGTCGTTCTGCGAGCCGCCGCCGCTTTCGAGCGTGGCCTTGATCGTCTTGCCGTCGCCCTTGAGCACGATCTGCGACGCCACCTTGCGCGTCACCGGCGCGTTGAACTGCAGCTGCATCGGGCGCAGCGGCAGGCAGGCGGCCTGCGCGTTCTCGCGCTCGCAGGTGAAGGACACGGCGAAGGGCTCGCGCACCTGGTAGTCGAAACGGCGTTCCACGTTGTTGGCGACGCCCGACGGCGTGGCCACGCCCTTGCCGTAGACGACCTGCACCTTGGCACCCGGCGTGAGCGTGCGGTTGCACTGCATCGTGATGAAGCGCAGCGGGTCTTTCGCGGCTTCCTTCTCACGGTGGAAGGCCTTGAGCAGCTCGGTGCGCGCCTCGCCCTCGAGCAGCTTGGCTGGAATGCGTTCGCCGACACCGTCGGCCGCGCACCAGACGTTCTGGCGCACGCTGTCGATGGTGGCCGCGCCGTTGAGCTCGAGCACGAACATCTGCTGCTCGTCGATGCGGGCGTAGGTGCCCGGCATGTAGTTGCGCACGAACGGGCCGCCGCTATTGAATTGATAGCGCTCGGGACCGGTCAGCTCGCCGCCGCCGGCGGGCTTGAAGGTGGGAACGCGGGTGACCGAGCAGCGCACGCCGGGCGGCAGGTCGTTCTCGAAGTCGTAGACCCAGGCCTTGGCGTCGGTCCAGCGGCCGGTGCCTTTGCCGGCCTGCGCGTCGGAGCAGCTCACGGTGAGCGGGGCAGGCGCCTTGGGGTCGCCGAAGTTGACCGCCGCCTGATCGAATTTGGCGACGACCTGGCGCACGCGCGCCACTTCGCCCTGCGGGGTCAGGCTGGTGATCTGAAGTGCATGGCCCGGGCCCGCCGCGAGCGCGCCGGCGGCCAGTAGCAATGTCGGAATGAAACGGTTCACGGAGTTCTCCACCTTGAGGCAGCGCGCAGCGTAGCCGATTTGCATGGCGCTCCGGGAGTGCCAAGCGTCATAGGCCGTCCGTGTTTGAAGCGCGCGTTCGGTCGACGTACGCCGGTCTTCTTACAATCGCTGACGTCGTGCGTGCGCTGCGCAGACCGCCACCAAGACCTCGCCGCCGACCGAATGAAACGCTACTGGGAAATAGACGCCTTGCGCGGGCTGATGCTCGTGCTGATGACCGTCACCCACCTGCCCACGCGGCTGACCGATCCACTGGGCCAGCCTTTCGGCTTCGTGTCGGCCGCCGAGGGCTTCGTGCTGCTGTCGGCCTTCGTGGCGGGGCTGGTCTACAGCCGCATCGGCCACGTGCGCGGCGTCGACTCGATGCGCCAGGCTTTCTGGCGGCGCGTGCTCAAGGTCTACCTGTGCCAGGCAGCGATCCTGCTGTTCCTGTTCACCGTGATCGCCGCGCTCGGCGTGCACATTGACCAGCCGGCGGTCAAGAACCTCGTGTCGTACTACCTGGCCGAGCCGCGCGACGGCTTCCTGTTCGGGCTGCTGCTGATCTACGAGCCGCCGCTGCTGGACATCCTGCCGATGTACATCTTCTTCATGCTCATGAGCCCCTGGGTGCTGGCCTTCGCCATGCGCCACGGCTGGACGCTCGTGATGGTGGCCAGCGCCACGGTCTGGGCGATGGCGCAGTTCGGGCTCAGCGAATGGGTCTACGGGCTGGCGGTGCGCTACCTCGGCGTGCCGGTGCCGTTCCACGAGATGGGCGCCTTCAACACCTACGCTTGGCAGTTCCTGTGGTTCGCCGGCCTGTGCCTGGGCGCCAGCCGCAATGCGCCCGAGGCCCGGCCGCTGCGCTTTCCGGCCTGGCTGCTGGTGCTGGCGGCGGGCATCGCGCTGTACGGTTTCTACTGGCGCCACACCGGCATCAACGGCCAGGCGCCGTTCGGCGGGGATGTGGAAATGAACCTGCTGTTCGACAAGTGGCAGCTCGGCCCGCTGCGCATCGTGAACCTGGTGGCGCTGGGCATCCTGGCGGTGCGCTTCGGGCCCTGGCTCATGCGCAAGATCCCGCGCCTGCACTGGCTCGAGGCCATGGGCTCGGCCTCGCTGCCGGTGTTCTGCGCGCACCTCGTGGCGGTGCTGCTGGTGCTGGCCTTCTATGGCGACAACCAGATGGCGCGGCCCTGGTGGGGCGACGGCCTGCTGCTGGCGGCGGTGTTCGCGGGGATGTACTTCGTGGCGCGCTTCACGCGCGGCGCCGACGTGCCGCCGCCGGCGGATGACGTGCCTTCGGAGCCCGCGCCGGCGTAGGTGTCTGCAGGGAGCGCCGCTCGTTTTTTTGAGAAGAGGGGGAGGGCGATGATCGATTCCGTGCTTTGGAGACGTGCACTGGCGGCCTGCGTGCTGGCGTGGGGTGCGGCGGCGCATTCGGCGCTGCCGGAGGCGGTGCAGCAGGAAGTGCAGCGCTGGCTGAACTGCTACAGCCCGAACTACTCGTCGGCCTGCGAAATCGCACTCGACAGCAGCTCCGCCCTTGGCCGTGTGCGCCGTGGTTCGGCGCTCCTGCTGGGTTCGGAGGTCGATGCCGCGACCCGCGCCCGCGCGATGGAAGACCTTCGCTCGGCGGCGGCAGAGGGCTATCCGCCTGCCTACGAATCCCTAGCGGTTTTTCTCGGGCGTGGCGCCGGCTGGAGCGAGGGCCTGCGCTGGCGCTGGCTCGGGGCCGAGCACGGCGATGCGGACGCGGCGAAACAGCTGAGCGGGCGCATCGGGCTCGATGGGGCGGATCGCCAGTCGGCGGCCGACCGGATGTTCCTGTCGTGGGTCCACTGCCATCCTGCGTCGTTCGAGAGCAGCGGGCCCACGATGTCGGCCTTGAACGATGCGCGCAAGGCCTCGCCGGGCGCCGACCTGACGCAGGTGATCGCCCAGGTCCACGCGAAGCGGCTCAACGAGGCCAAGGCCAGGGCCGAGAACTTCCTGCACGGCTGCGTGCCGGGCGCCTACTACCTAGCCAGCCTCTCGCCCGACGACCAGGCCTGGGTGCGCAAGACGGTGCGTGCGCGCATGGTGCAGACGCTGAAGAACATCAAGGAGGCGGTGCGCAAGTTCCCCGACCTGGAGCTGCTCACGCTCCCCGAATACCAGGACCTGCTGCCGCCGCCCTGATCAGGGCGCGTTGGTCGGCGCAACTGGCGGCGCAGGCGGCATCGGCAGGTGCGGCGCCACCACCGACTGCCACAGCCGGTAGCCCTCGTCCGTCAGGTGCAGCCGGTCGCCGCGGAACAGTTCGGGGCGCGGGCGGCCGTCCGCACCGAGCATCGGCGTGTGGATGTCGATGTACTCGCTGTTGGGCAGCAGGTTCAGGTAGGCCGAGATCACGTGGTTGGTCTCGCGGATCTGCGGCATCAGCTGCTCGCGCGACGGGCTGGGCTTGACCGAGATGAAGCTGATGCGCACATCGGGCAGCTCGGCGCGCACCGTGTTGGCAAAGCGCGCGAAGCTGTCGAGCACCTGCAGCGGCGTGCGGCCCTCGGCCAGGTCGTTGTCGCCCGCATAGAGCACCACCTGGCGGGGCTTGTAGCGCACCACGAGGTCGCGTGCGAACAGGGCGCAGTCGGCCAGCGTCGAGCCGCCGAAGCCGCGGTTGACGATGCCGCCCGGCACGCGGGAAAAATCCTGCGACAGGCGCGTCCACATGCGCACCGTGGAGCTGCCCACGAACACCACGCCGCCGGGTTGCGGAAAGCGCTCCTGGTCGGCGCGCGCGAAGGCGGCCAGCTCGTTGTGCCAGCGGGCCTTGGCGGCGAGGTAGGCGGAGGCGGTATCGGCGGCCGTGGCGCCGTCGGCTTCGTAGGGGAAGGCGGCGGCCGCGGTCTGGGCCTGGGCGGTGAAGGCGGCGGTTGCCAGCAGCAGGGCGGCGGTGGCCGCCAGCGCGGATTTCATCGAAGGCATCGGAAAGAGAACGGAAGCGGAGAAATTCAGGACAGGGTCAGAGCGTTTTTTCGATCAGCGGGCCATGGAACAGCACCGGCCCGGTCGGGCCGCCCGCGCTCGGCACGCCGCCCTTGGGCTCCAGGCTGATCGCCAGCGCCGGCACGCGCACATCGGATTCCGAGGCGGCCAGCCGCAGCGCCGCTGCATTGTCCAGCACGCCGAGCGAGCGCGGCGCGCCGCCGGGCGGCAGGGCCCACAGCTGCAGCGACTTGTCGGCGCCTTCGCGGAAGTTGCCCACGCGCTGCAGCACGAGCTGCTTCTTCTTCGGGTCGAAGGTCACGAGCATGGAGGCGGCGGCCTTGTCGTCGGACAGCACGGCCACGTACTGCACGGCGGGCGCGTTGATCAGCTGCTCGCGCAGGTTCAGGCCCACGCCCACGGCCAGCACGGCCACGAGCGCGCCGGCCGCGGCCGCGCCGCGCCACAGCGCGAGGCTGCGCAGCCAGCCGCCGGTCGATGCAGACGCAATGGGCGCGGCGTTGTCGCGCTGCCGCTCGAGGGCCTGCTGCGCCTGCTCGGCGTCGATCAGGTTGCGGATGCGGGTCCAGACGGCCGGGTCGGGCGCGACGGGCTGCTGCAGCTCGGTCATGCCGGCCAGCCGGCCCTGCCAGACCAGCGCGGCGGCGCGCACGGGCGCCTGCTCGCGCGCCAGGGTTTCGAAGCGGCGGCGGGCGCCGCCGCGCAGCGTGCCCAGCGCATGGCTGGCGGCCAGCAGTTCGAGCAGTTCGGGGTGGGCAAGGAGGTTCATGGGGCGGGTCTCGTGATCAGGCGAAGCGGCCCATGCAGGTGCGCAGCTTCTCGAGCCCGCGCCGGATCCAGGTCTTCACGGTGCCCAGCGGCAGCTTGAGCTGTTCGGCCAGTTCGCCGTGGCTCATCTCGCGCAGGTAGGCCAGGCTGACCACCTCGCGCTGGCGGCCCTCGAGCTGGCTCAGGCACTGGTGCAGCGCCCAGGCCTGCTCGCTCGCATCGGCCATGTCGGCCGGGTTGGGCGTGTCGGATTCGAAGGTGTCGGCCATCAGCTCGTCGAACTCCTGTGTGAGCTGGGCGCGGTCGGCGGTGCGGCGGCGCAGCAGGTCGAGCGAGCGGCTGCGCACGATGAGCCCCAGCCAGGCCAGCGGCGGACTCAGCGAGGCGCGGTAGTCGCCGGCCACGCGCCAGATGGTGAGGAAGGACTCCTGCAGCACGTCTTCGGCCCACTCGCGCTGGCGCACCACCCGCATCGCCAGCCCCATGAGGCGGGGCGCGGTGCGGTCGTACAGCTGTCGCAGGGCGGCTTCGTCGCGATGGCCGATCCGGTCGATCAGCGCCATCAGTTCGGCGTCGGGGCTGGGTGCGGTCATCGGCGGATTGTGGGGCATCGGTACGCATGTCCGAGGTACGGCCCGGCGGTGCGGGCGGATTCAGCGCGACCGGTCTGAATCCAACAGCCCTCGGGCTGCGTACAGGGGGCAGGGGGGCGTCGACATGCAGAACTCCAGACGGCGGCTCTTTCTTTTTCACCACCGATCCGACACCGAGGAAACGACCATGCACATCCGCACCCTGACCGTCCTGGCTTCCACCACCGCAGCGGCGCTTGGCCTGGCCGCCTGTTCCGGCATGGGCGCCAAGCCCCTGCCGATGTTCTCGCAGGCCAGCCTGCCCGACGCCGTGAAGGTGCCCGCCGGCCACCGCGTGGCCATGGAAACCGTGGGCGCGGGCGACATCACCTACGAATGCCGCGCCAAGGCCAACGCGCCGGGCGAGCACGAGTGGGTCTTCGTCGGCCCCGACGCCAAACTGATGGACCGCGCCGGCAAGCAGGTCGGCAAGTACTACGGCCCGCCCGCCACCTGGGAGAACGCGGACGGCTCGAAGGTCACGGCCACGCAGGTGGCGGTGGCGCCGAACGGCACCGGCAACATTCCCCACCAATTGGTGAAGGCCAACCCCGCCACCGGCATGGGCGCCATGCAGGGCGTGAGCTACATCCAGCGCGTGGCCACGCAGGGCGGCGTGGCCCCCGCCGCCGCCTGCGGCGCCACGAACATGGGCCAGAAACAGGTCGTGAAGTACCAGGCCGACTACATCTTCTACCGCGCCAGCTGACGCGTTAAGCGCCCTCATCCCGCCGCCGTTTGGAAACATTCGGCAACGTATACTGCGCCGCAAAACGGAGCGGGACCGCGTGCGCGCGGGGGCGGGAATGAAGCAAATTGCGATCGTGATCGCGCTCTGCGTGGGCGCGTGGTACTTCTTTATCGGCGGCCGCAAGCTCGACGAGGCCATGGCGCGCGACTACTACCGCAAGGAAGCGCACGCCATCTATTCGCGCGATGCGCAGGCGCTGTGCAAGCAGCTCAGCCGCAAGGCTGTGATCGAGAGCAAGGTCACGATGATGGGCCGCACCGTCGAGAGCAGCCACAACCGCGAGGAAGCCTGCGAGGCGGTCGAGAAGACCTTCGAGCTGTTCCGCACCGTGGGCGACCGCATGGGCGGCATCCTCACCATCGAGTACGAGTACCACATCGATGCCGTCGAGGTGGCCACCGACCGCAAGAGCGCCGTCGTCACGGGCACCAGCGTGCTCAAGATGGGCGAGGCCGCGCTCCAGTACAAGACCAGTTTCAGCCAGCGCCTGGAGCGCGAGCTCGGCCAGATGCGCCTCGTGCATTCCAGCGACGCCACGGTCGTGCGCATGGGCGGCGCGGGCGCCATGAGCCAGAGCGACTTCTTCCGCAAGTAGCCGCAGCATCACAGGCCCCGCCATGATCGACCGCGACTCCCTGCCGCCGCCCCCGCCGTTCTGGCACCGCCTCAACAGCTTCTTCGCCTTTCCGCTCCAGCTGCGGCCACTGGCCTACGGCCTGGTGCTGTCGTTCTGCAGCCTGCTGTTCGAGGCCGTGTTCTTCCTGCCCGATGCGCTGGCCTTCGTCGTCATCGAGGTCGGCATCATCCTGGCGGCCAGCCGCTACGGCTTCAAGGTCATTGCGCTGGGCGCGCGCGGCATCCGCGACTCGGCCGACTTCGGGCGCGAGTCGAGCGACGAGTGGACCTACCTGCCGTGGAAGCTCTTCGCCATCTCGCTGGTGCAGACGATGCTCATCGGCTGGCTCGCCTGGTACGAGCCGGTGCTGGGCACGGTGGGCCTCTTCATCATGTCCTTCACCTTCCCGGCGGCGGTGATCGTGCTGGTGCAGTCGGGCAGCTTCTTCCAGGCCATGAACCCGGGCTACGTGATGGACGCGATGCGCACCATCGGCTGGCCTTATGCGCTGCTGTGCTTCTTCCTGTTCCTGCTGAGCACGGGTGCGCAGGTGGCGATCTCGATGGTGCTGCCTGTGTTCGACGGGCGCGTCGTGCTGCCGATCGTCAACTTCGCGTTCATCTACTTCGGCTGGGTGATGGCCAGCCTCCTGGGCTACGTGATGTACCAGCACCACGACGCCTTCGGCATCGACCTCGTGCCCGGCGCGGGCGCCGACATCGGTGCACCGGTCGACCGCCGCACGCCCGCGCAGATCGCCGCGCAGCGCACCGACGCCGAGGTGGCGCAGTGCATCACCGATGGCGACCTGGCCGCCGCATTGGGCATTGCCTACGAGGCGCAGCGCACCGCCGACGCTGACGACCTGGCCGCGCAGCGCCGCTACCACCGCGTGCTGGCGCTCATGCCCGAGAAGAAGGACACGCTGTTCGACCACGCGCGCCGCTTCATTCCGCTGTTGATGCGGCGCGACCTCGCATCGGACGCGCTGAAGGTCTTCAAGGCCTGCCGCGCCATCGACAAGAGCTTCGTGCTCGACGACCCGGCGATGGTCATCGCGATGGCGCGCGCCGAATGGCGCGGCGGCGACGCGCACGGTACGCTCGCGCTGCTGTCGGGCTTCGACAAGCGCTTTCGCGGCCACGCGGCGATTCCGCAGGCCTACGAGCTCGCGGCCCGCGCGCTGGTGCAGGGGCTGGGGCGAGCGGACATGGCGCAGCCGATCCTCACCACGCTCGAGGCCCGCTACCCCGAGAGCGAGCAGACGCAGGAAGTGCGCTGGCTGCTGCGGCCGGCGGCCTGAGAGAGGGCCGGCCCGCGGATCAGGGCAAAATTCCGCACGCCGCGCCGGCCGGACCTGCGGACCTGCCTCCCATGCCGCCCCTTTCGCCCGAACCGTCTCTTCCTGCTCCCTCTTCGTCTGCATCGCCGGCACGTTCCCGCCGCCGCGCGCTGGTGGCCTGGGCGGCTGCCGTGGCGCTGGCGCTGCTGCTGATCGCCGTGGCCGGCCAGTGGGCGGCGCGGCGCGAGGCGAACTTCCAGGCCGACTCGATCCGCCGCGCCATGGAAGTGCACGTGCTCGGCCTGCGCGACGCCGCTGGCAAGTACGGCTACCTGCCGTTCACCGCCGGCATGCACCCCGACGTGCTGGCCGTGCTGGCCCATCCGCAGGACCCCGCCGCGCGGCAGCGCGCCAACCACCACATCGAGGAAGTGAACCGCCTCGCGGGCTCCGACGCGCTGTACCTCACCGACCCGCAGGGCCTCACGCTGGCCGCGAGCAACTGGGCCACGCCGCAGAGCTTCGTCGGCGAGTCGTATGCCAACCGGCCGTACTTTCTCGATGCGCGGGCCGGGCGGCGCGGCCTGTTCTACGGCGTGGGCCAGACCACGGGCGAGCCGGGGCTGTTCATGTCGGCGCCGGTGCGCGCCGAGGGCGGCGGCGAGGTGCTGGGCGTGGTCACCGTCAAGGTCAGCCTGCGCCAGCTGCACGACGCCTGGGCCTTCGTGCGCGATCCGATCTTGCTGACCGACGCGCGCGGCATCGTGTTCCTGAGCTCGGTGCCGGGCTGGATGTACCAGGCCACGCGGGCGCTGAGCCCCGCCGACCTGGCCGGCATCGAGCACGACCAGCAGTACGGCACGCGCACCCGCTTCGCGCCGCTGCCCTGGCGCGTCGAGCACCTCGAGGGCGCACCGGGCTACCTGGTGCGCACCACGGTCGGCGGCAAGGCGCGCCGTTTTCTTGCGGTGGACGAGCCCTTGCCCGACCTGGGCTGGACCCTGACGGTGATGGCCGACCACGCCGAAGTCACCCGCGCGCGCGAGCGCACCTGGATGCTCGGCCTGCTGGGCGCCGGCGTGCTGCTGCTGGGCGCGCTGTACTGGCGGCTGCGCGAGCGGCGCTTCGCCGAGCAGCGCGACGCGCGGCGCGACCTCGAGCTGCGCGTGCGCGAGCGCACCCACGAGCTGGACCAGGCCCACGCCTTTCGCAAGGCGATGGAAGACTCGCTGCTGGTCGGTATGCGCGCGCGCGACCTGCAGGGCCGCATCATCTACGTCAACCCGGCCTTCTGCGAGATGACCGGCTACGGCGCCGACGAGCTGCTGGGGCGGCTGCCGCCGTACCCCTACTGGCACCCCGACGACGTGACGCAGCACTGGTTCCACTACGAGGCCATGATGAGCGGGCAGCCCGCGCGCTCGGGCTTCGAGTCGCGCCTGCGGCACCGCGACGGGCACGAGGTCATCACCATGGTCTACACCGCACGGCTCATCGACGCCGACGGCCGCCACAGCGGCTGGATGAGTTCGGTGGTCGACATCACCGAGCAGAAGCGCGCCGAGCTGCGCCAGCGCCAGAACGACGAGCAGCTGCAGCACGCGCAGCGCCTGGCCAGCCTGGGCGAGATGGCCTCCACGCTGGCGCACGAACTCAATCAGCCGCTAATGGCACTGAGCAACTTCGCCAGCGCCGCCAAGGCCTTCGCCGCGCAGGGCAACCAGCCGCTGCTGGCCAGCAGCCTCGACGAGACCGTGGCGCAGGCCAAGCGCAGCGCCGAGATCGTGCGGCGCATCCGCGGCTTCGTGCGCCAGCGCACCGCCGGCACCGAGGACTGCGCCGTGGCCGCGCTGGTGGCCAATGCGCTGGCGCTGCTGCAGGGCGAGATGCGCCAGCGGCAGGTGCGCGCCGAGGTGCGCATGCCGCCCGCGCTGCCGCCGGTGCGCGGCGACCGCGTGCTGCTCGAACAGGTGCTGCTGAACCTGCTGTCCAACAGCCTGCAGGCGATGCAGCAGGGCACGCCGCCCGAGCGGCGCGTGGTCGAGGTCGAGGCCGAGCTGCGCGAAGGCCGCGTGCACATCCGCATCGCCGACCACGGCCCGGGCATCGACGCCGCGCTGGCCGAGCAGGTCTTCGCGCCGTTCTTCACCACCAAGGCCGGCGGGCTCGGGCTGGGCCTGAACATCTGCCGGACCATCGTGGAGGCCCACCGCGGCCGCTTGTCGTTCGCCGACCGGCCCGGCGGCGGCACGGTCTTCACCCTCGAATTGGAGGCTTCCCCGTGAACGCACCCTTGCTTGCCAACCACCTGTGTGTCGTCGACGACGACGAGGCCGTGCGCCGCTCTTTGGGCCTGCTGCTGCTGTCGCGCGGCCATGCGGTGCAGGCCTTTGCCTCGGGCGAGGCTTTCCTGGCCGGTGCCGACCTGCAGCGCCCGGGCTGCGCCATCCTCGACTTGCGCATGGAGGGCATGAGCGGGCTGCAGGTGTTCGACGCGCTGCGCGCGCAGGACAGCCCGCTGGTCGTGATCTTCCTGTCCGGGCACGGCGACATCCCGATGGCGGTCGAGGCGGTGCAGAACGGCGCCTTCGGCTGGCTGGAAAAGCCCTGCAACGACGAGCGCCTGCTCGACAGCATCGCCAAGGCATTGCAGAAAGCCGAGGAGATCGCCGTGCGCCGCCAGGCCCGGCAGGCCGCGCAGGCGCTGTGGGCCAAGCTCACGCCGCGCGAGATGCAGGTCGCGCGGCTCGTGGCCGAAGGCCTGCCCAACAAGCGCATCGCGCAGGAACTGGCGCCGCTGGAGCTGCGCACGGTGGAAACGCACCGGGCGCACATGTTCGCGAAGCTGGGCTTTTCGAGCAGCCTGGAGCTGGATCGCTTCCTGCGCGAGCACGGGTTGTAGGTCTGTTCGGGGCGCGTGCCCAGGCCATCGGGTACTTCCCTCCGCGAATGTCCCCCGCCTTCGGCTCCTCCTTGATTTCGCTGCGGGAAGCACCCAGTGTCCTGGGCACGGGAAGCGGCGTCGGTGTGCGGCCGATCAACGACTGCACTGAACACGCTCACGCCGATGGGGTGCCTTGCGCAGCGAAATCAAGGAGGAGGGCGAAGCCCGGGGGACATTCGCGGAGCAAGGTGCCCCGTCGGCGGGAGCGTCGCCCTGAAGGCGCCCGAACCTCCGGCTAGAACTTAGGGTTTACCCCTGCGTACCGGTACGCAGTCCCGCGGCGGGAGCCCTACGGACGACAGCGCGCCCCCGGCGGACCAGACTCCCCGGCACGGCTTTCCGCGGGCTTCGCGGGGGCTGCAGCCAGAGACAAGGACCCCCGCATGACCGCCATTGCCAGCAGCAGCACGAGCGCCGGCGCTTCCAGCCCGGACGCGACCCGCGACACCACCCCCTACACCTTCGAGGAAAAGCGCAAGCGCATCTTCGCCATCTTTGCCGCTTCGTCCGGCAACCTGGTGGAGTGGTTCGACTTCTACGTCTACGCCTTCTGCGCGATCTACTTCGCGCCCTCGTTCTTCCCCAAGTCGGACCCGACGGTCCAGCTGCTGAACACCGCCGGCGTGTTCGCCGCCGGCTTCCTGATGCGTCCGATCGGCGGCTGGCTGTTCGGCCGGCTGGCCGACCGCAAGGGCCGCAAGACGTCGATGGTGACCTCGGTCGTCATGATGTGCGTCGGCTCGCTGGTCATTGCCTGCCTGCCCACCTACGCGCAGATCGGCGCCTGGGCGCCCGCGCTGCTGCTGGCCGCGCGCCTGCTGCAGGGCCTGTCGGTCGGTGGCGAATACGGCACCACCGCCACCTACATGAGCGAAGTGGCCATGCGCGGCCAGCGCGGCTTCTTCTCGTCGTTCCAGTACGTCACGCTGATCGGCGGCCAGCTGCTGGCCGTGGTGGCCGTGGTGGTGCTGCAGCAGCTGCTCACCGAGGCCGAGCTCAAGGCCTGGGGCTGGCGCATTCCCTTCGTGCTGGGCGCCCTGGCCGCTGTCGTGGCGCTGATGCTGCGCCGCACGCTGACCGAAACGGCCAGCACCAAGACCCGCGCCGCCAAGGGCGCCGGCAGCGTCGCCGAGCTGTTCAAGCACCACAAGCGCGCCTTCCTCGTCGTGCTGGGCTACACGGCCGGCGGCTCGCTGATCTTCTACACCTTCACCACCTACATGCAGAAGTACCTGGTGAACTCGGCCGGCATGTCGATCAAGACCGCCAGCAACGTGATGACGGCGTGCCTCTTCCTGTACATGTGCATGCAGCCGCTGTTCGGCGCGCTGTCGGACCGCATCGGCCGTCGCAGCAACATGCTGCTGTTCGGCGCCCTGGGCGCGCTGATGACGGTGCCCGTGCTGAGCAACCTGCAGAACGTGAGCAGTCCGCTGATGGCCGGCGTGCTGATCACGCTGGCGCTGGCGGTGGTGAGCTTCTACACCTCGATCAGCGGCATCGTGAAGGCCGAGATGTTCCCGCCCGAAGTGCGCGCGCTGGGCGTGGGCCTGTCGTACGCGGTGGGCAACGCCATCTTCGGCGGCAGCGCCGAGTACGTGGCGCTGGGCCTGAAGTCGATCGGCCACGAGTCGTACTTCTACTGGTACGTGACGGCGATGATGGGCGTGGCCTTCCTGGTCAGCCTGCTGCTGCCGAAGCAGGCCACTTACCTGCACAACGACAAGTAAGCGCAGCGCCGCTTCATGACCGAACCCGGCCGCGTGCCGGGTTTTTTACGTGCGCTGCAAGGCGCGCGTGACCATGTCGTTGGGCGCCAGCCGCAGCAGGTGCGGCAGCAGGCCCAGGGCGCGATCGCGTTCGCCCGCGTGCAGCAGGCCGTTGGCGCACACCGAGAGCGTGTCGGCCAGCTCGGGGTGGTCGGGCGCGGTCTTCAGCAGGATGCGGCAGAGCTTGTCGGCGTCGCCGAACTGGCGGATGCGCGCGAAGCGGCGCGCCAGCCGGGCCATGTCGTCGGGCTTCAGGCGCACGCCGGGTTTGGCCTGGTCGAGGTAGGTCGTGAAGCTGGCGTGCTGCAGCGCCAGCGTGTCGGCGTCGGTGGCGGGCAAGCGGAAGATGCGGCGCGCGGCCTGGTGGAAGTCGTCGCTCGCGGGCTGCAGGCGCGCGGTGTGGAACCAGGCGCGCAGCGTGTCGGTGTCGCCGGGGCGCAGGGCGGCGGCGGCGCGCCATTCAACGCACGCGGGCTCGAACTTCATGGCCGCCGACAGCTTGCGCGCGGCGGCCACGTGCTGGTCGAAGCGGTGGTCGTCGGTCACCATTTCCGACTTCACGGTCTCGGGCGTCTTCACGCGGCCCAGCCACATGGCGCCAGCCATCAGCGCGGCGCCCGTCAGCAGGCCGCCCAGGTGGGCCATGTAGGCGATGCCCTGGCCGCCGATCCAGTGTTGCACCAGCTCGTTGGCGATCCAGGCCGGCAGCAAGAGCAGGGCGGGCGCGGTGACGTAGTTGAAATAGAAGAACAGCTGGTAGAAAAAGCGGATGCGCCGCAGCCGGTACATCACGGCGTACATGCCCATCAGCGCCGAGATCGCACCCGAGGCCCCCAGCCCGTAGCCGCCCTTGCCGGCATAGGCCCAGCCGGCCAGCAGCGCGGAGCCCACGCCGCCCAGCAGGTAGAAGCTCAGGTAGGTGCCGCGCCCCAGCGCCAGCTCGACCGAGAAGCCGAACAGGAAGAGGAACAGCATGTTGCCCAGCAGGTGGCCCGTGCTGCCGTGCAGGAAGGCGGCGGTGAGCCAGGTCCAGGGCTTGAACTCGGCGTCCTTGCCGTAGTCCTGCGACCAGCGCGCGGTGAACGGCGCGGGCAGCATCGCCTCGTACTGGCGGCGATCGCGCTGCCATTCGTCGAAGCGCGGGTTCGCGGGCGTCACGACCTGGTCGGCGCGCAGTTTCTTCAGGAAAGGCTGGTCGTTCTGCAGGCCTTCGAGCAGCTGCGGGTAGGCCTCTTCATGCGCCAGCATGCGGCGCGCCATCTTGCCGCGCTTGGGGTCGGTCTTTTCGAGCCACTCGACGAAGGGCGGCAGCTCCAGTCCGGGCAGCACGCTCTGCACGTAGAACTGCGCCGCGCGCTCGCGGCCGTTCTCTTCGCTGCGCTGCGGCCCCCAGAACACGAGCACGTTCAGGAGGATCAGCAGCACCGTCATCCACGGCGGGTTGCGCCAGCTCGGCTTGTTTTCGAGCGGGATGGCGTAGAACATGAAGCGCGGCCCTCGGTGGCGTGGCCGCGGGCTTCAGCCCAGGCGCGCGCGGTGGCGGGCGACTTGCGCTTTGACCTGCACGGGCGCGGTGCCGCCCAGCACGTTGCGGGCGTTGAGCGAGCCGCGCAGGCTCAGCACGTCGTAGACGTCTTTTTCGATGTTCGGGTTGAACTGCTGCAGCACGGCCAGCGGCAGCTCCGACAGGTCGACCTGGTGCGAGGTGGCGGCCTTCACGGCGTGGGCCACGGTTTCGTGCGCGTCGCGGAAGGGCAGGCCCTTCTTCACGAGGTAGTCGGCCAGGTCGGTGGCGGTGGCGTAGCCGCGCAGCGCGGCGGCTTCCATGGCCTGCGGCTTCACGGTGATGCCGCCGATCATCTCGGCAAAGATGCGCAGGGTGTCCTTGAGCGTGTCGACGGTGTCGAACAGCGGCTCCTTGTCTTCCTGGTTGTCCTTGTTGTAGGCCAGCGGCTGGCCCTTCATGAGCGTGATCAGCGCCATCAGGTGGCCGACCACGCGGCCGGTCTTGCCGCGCGCCAGCTCGGGCACGTCGGGGTTCTTCTTCTGCGGCATGATCGACGAGCCCGTGGTGAAGCGGTCGGCGATGTTGATGAAGCCGAAGTTCTGGCTCATCCAGATGATGAGTTCTTCGCTCAGGCGGCTCACGTGCACCATGCACAGGCTGGCGGCGGCGGTGAACTCGATCGCGAAGTCGCGGTCGCTCACGGCGTCCAGGCTGTTCTGGCAGACGCTGTCCATCTTCAGGGTGCGCGCCACGAGCTCGCGGTCCAGCGGGTAGCTGGTGCCGGCCAGGGCGGCGGCGCCCAGCGGCAGGCGGTTGACGCGCTTGCGCACCTCGCCCATGCGCTCGGCGTCGCGGCTGAACATTTCCACGTAGGCCAGCATGTGGTGGCCGAAGCTCACGGGCTGGGCCACCTGCAGGTGGGTGAAGCCGGGCAGGATCACCTCGACGTTCTTCTCGGCGATGTCGACCAGCGCCTTCTGCAGCTCGACCAGCAGGTCGCCGATGAGGTCGATTTCGCCGCGCAGCCACAGGCGCACGTCGGTGGCGACCTGGTCGTTGCGGCTGCGGCCGGTGTGCAGGCGCTTGCCGGCGTCGCCCACGAGCTGGGTCAGGCGGGCCTCGATGTTCAGGTGCACGTCCTCGAGGTCGAGCTTCCATTCGAAGCTGCCGGCCTCGATCTCGCCGCGGATCTGCGTCATGCCGCGCTCGATGGCGGCGTGGTCCGTCACGCTGATGATGCCCTGGGCCGCGAGCATGCCGGCGTGCGCCAGCGAGCCCTCGATGTCGGCCTGCCACAGGCGCTTGTCGAAGAAGACGCTGGAGGTGTAGCGCTTCACCAGGTCGCTCATCGGTTCGGAGAACAGGGCCGACCAGGCTTCGGATTTCTTGTCGAGTTGGTTTTGGGTCATGGGAGCCGTCCAGGAAGGCAATAATGGGTTGGTCACCCGATGGATCTGATGTCTGCGATGCGCAACCCGGCGATTTTATCGGCCAGCTCCCCCTCCACGTCCGCTTCGTCCCCGGAACGCGTGCGCGCGCCCGTGCGCGGCGGCCCGGCGCTGTTCGACGCCTGCCAGATCGGCGTGGTGCTGCGCACCGTGGTGTTCGTCGAAGCGGTGGTGGCGGTGGCCACGCTGTTCGTGGTCGGCTCCTTCGGCGAATGGCTGGTGCAGGCGGCCACGGTCACCGGCGGCGCGCTGCCCGCCACGCTGCTGTGGCTGGTGGCGGCCTGCGGGCTCAAGAAGCAGCTGCGGCGCCTGCCGCCCCCGGGCCAGTACGCCGCGGGCGCCGTGCTGGGCGCCGTGGCCTCGCTGTATGGCTGCGGCCTGCTGCGCCTGACCGGCGTGATCGCCAGCGCCCCCTGGCTGGCCAGCGCGCTGGCCGGCGCGCTGTTCGCGGGGCTGGTGATGGCGGCGATGGTGCTGCGCGCGCGCGGCCAGACGCCGGCCGCGACCACGGCCCGGCTCGAAGAGTTGCAGTCGCGCATCCGCCCGCACTTTTTGTTCAACACGCTCAACAGCGCCATCGCGCTGGTGCGCGAGGAACCGGCCAAGGCCGAGACCATGCTGGAAGACCTGGCCGAGCTGTTCCGCCAGGCGCTCACCGTGCCCGGCGAATCGGGCACGCTGGCCGACGAGATCGCGCTGGCCGAGCGCTACCTGGCCATCGAGCAGGTGCGCTTCGGCGAGCGCCTGCGCATCCGCTGGGACCTCGATGCCGCCGCCAGCGACGCGCGGCTGCCGCCGCTCTTGCTGCAGCCGCTGGTCGAGAACGCCATCAAGCACGGCGTGGAGCCCAGCCCCGAGGGCGGCAAGCTGCGCATCCGCACCGAGCGGCGCGGCGGCATGGTCGTGATCGAGGTGGTCAACAGCCTGCCGCCGTTGCGCTGGGCCGACGAGCCGTTGCCGCGCGGCCACGGCATCGCCCTGGACAACGTGCGCGAGCGGCTGCGCCTCTTGCACGACATGCAGATGCAGTTCAGCGCCGGCATGGACCAGAAGAACTACCGCGTACGCATTGCCATCCCCGCCGAATCCTCATGAGCCTCAAGACCCTGATCGTTGACGACGAAGCCCTGGCCCGCTCGCGCCTGCGCACGCTGCTGCGCGACTGCACCTCGCCCGCCGCCGAGGTGGCGGCCGAGGCCGCGCAAGGCGAAGAGGCGCTGGCCCACCTGGCCGCGATGGACCTCGACCTCGTGCTGCTCGACGTGCACATGCCCGGTGTCGACGGCATCGAGGTGGCGCGCGCGCTGCGCAGCCGGCCCGACGCGCCGGCCGTGGTGTTCGTGACGGCGCACGCCAGCCACGCGGTCACGGCCTTCGAGCTGGAGGCGGTCGACTACCTCACCAAGCCCGTGCGCGCCGAGCGGCTGCAGCAGGCGCTGCAGAAGGTCGAACGCTTCCTGAAGGAGCGCCGCGCCGCCCAGCCGGCGGCTGAGGCCACGCCCGAGTGCGTGCTGATCCAGGACCGGGGCCGCGCCGAGCGCGTGCCGCTGTCCGAAGTGCTGTACCTCAAGTCCGAATACAAGTACCTCACGGTGCGCACCGCCACGCGCAGCCACATCCTCGACGGCTCGCTCAACGATTTCGAGGAGCGCTACCCGAACCGCTTCCTGCGCGTGCACCGCAACGCGCTGGTGGCGCGCTCGGCGATCCGCGCACTCGAGCGCTACGACGACGGCGAAGACGCCGATGGCTGGGCGCTGCGGCTGGACTCGGTGCCCGAGCCCGTGGCGGTGTCGCGCCGCCAGCTGGCCGCGGTGCGCGAGATGCTGAAGGAATCGCGATGACCGACGACACCCCGGCCGGCCCGAAACCGGCGCCTGAACGGCCGGTGGCTGCGGATGAGCCGCCGCCTGCGCCCGCACCGGTGCCGGCGCCGCCGGTCGACCCCGTCGAGCCCGCAGCGCCGGTCGAGCCGAGCGCGACCGCCGAAGAGGCGACCTCCGCCCTGCGCAGGCGCTTCGTGCTGCACATGCCGGTCGACGTGCGCAGCGCCTCGCTGGTGGTGCTGGCCGTGCTCGCCAGCGTCTTCGCGCTGCGCTGGGGGCAGGCCGTGTTCGTGCCGCTGATGCTGAGCCTGCTGCTGAACTACGCGCTGTCGCCGCTGGTCGAGCGCCTGCACCGCTGGTACGTGCCGCGCTGGATCGGCGCGGCGGCGATCCTGCTGGGCCTGTTCGGCGGGCTCGGGTGGACCGGCTACTCGCTCTCGGGCAGCGCCTCGCAACTGCTCGATTCGCTGCCGGTCGCCGCGCAGAAGCTCGGCCAGGCCATGCGCCGCGACAAGAACGCCAGCGCCACGCCGCTGGACAGCGTGCAGCAGGCCGCCGCGCAGCTCGAGAAAGCGGCCGAGGAAAACTCCGCGCGCGTCGCTTCGCGCAAGGGCGTGGCGCGCGTCGTGATCGAGCGGCCGGGCTTCAACGTGCGCGACTACCTGCTCAGCGGCACGGTCGGCCTGCTCAACGCCTTGGGGCAGCTCACGCTGGTGGCCTTCCTCACCTACTTCGCGCTGTGTTCGGGCGACACCTTCCGGCGCAAGCTCATCAAGATCACCGGGCCCAGCCTGCAGAAGAAGAAGGTCACGGTGCACGTGCTGGACGACATCACGCGCAACATCGAGCGCTACCTGCTGGTGCAGATCCTGGTGAGCGGGCTGGTGGGGCTGACCACCGGCCTGGCGTTCTGGCTGCTCGGCGTGGAGAACGCGGCCGTGTGGGGAATCATCGCGGCCGTGACCAACCTCATTCCCTACATCGGCTCGGTGATCGTGCTGGTGGCGGCGGGGCTCATGGCCTTCCTGCAGTTCAGCAGCATCGAGATGGCGCTGCTGGTGGGCGGCGTGTCGCTGGCCATCCACACGGTGGTCGGCAACCTGCTGATGCCCTGGCTCACCAGCCGCACCAGCCGCATGAACCCGGTGGCGGTGTTCGTGGGCGTGATCTTCTGGGGCTGGCTGTGGGGCATCTGGGGTCTGCTGCTGGGCATCCCGATCACCATGGTCATCAAGTCGATCTGCGACCGGGTGGAAGACCTGCAGCCGATCGGCGAACTGCTCGGCGAATAAACCGGCCCTTCAATCCCTTCAGGAGGGTGCATCGTCCGATGCTGTAAATTATTGCGAATCAATTCGCAATAATTAAATGCCCGACGTTTCATCCGCTTCCTTGCCACCCGGGGCCGGCGCCCCGGCCCGGCTGCTTTCGATCGACGCGCTACGCGGCCTCGTGATCCTGTTCATGCTGCTGGACCACGTGCGCGAGACCTTCTACCTGCACCACCAGGTGCCCGACCCGATGCTCGTGGCGCAGACGCCGCCGGCGCTGTTCTTCGGCCGCCTGCTGGCGCACCTGTGCGCGCCGGTGTTCGTGTTCCTGACCGGGCTGTCGGCCTTTCTCTACGGCGCGAAGCAGGCGGACGGCCGCGCGGCGGCGTCCTCGTTCCTGTGGAAGCGGGGCCTGTTCCTCGTGCTGCTGGAGGTCACGGTCGTCAACTTTGCGTGGACCTTCCAGTTCCCGCCGGCCACCGTGTTCCTGCAGGTGATCTGGGTGATCGGGCTGTCGATGCTGGCGTTGTCGGCACTGGTGTGGCTGCCGCGCCGGGCGCTGGTCGTGTTGGGTGTGGTGCTGGTGGCGGGGCACAACCTGCTCGACGGCGTGCACTTTCCCGTCGGCCATGTGCTGCACGTGCCTTGGGCGGTGCTGCACGACCGGGGCTGGATCGAGGTGTCCGAGGCCCTGAGGCTGCGCACGTCGTACCCGCTGCTGCCGTGGATCGGCGTGATCGCGCTGGGCTACGTCGCCGGGCCGTGGTTCCTGCCCGGCGCCGATGCACCGCAGCGCCAGCGGCGGCTGCTCGCGTGGGCTGTGGGCCTGCTCGTTGGCTTCGTGGCGCTGCGCGCACTCAATGCCTACGGCGACAAGCCCTGGGCAGCAGGCGACAGCGCGCTGACGACCGTGATGGCCTTCCTCAACGTCACGAAGTACCCGCCGTCCTTGCTGTTCATCGCGCTGACGCTCGGCGCGGGGCTGTGGCTGCTGCGCCTGTTCGAGCGCCGGCAGGGCGCGGCCTGGCTCGCACCACTGGCCGTGTTCGGCGCGGCGCCCATGTTCTTCTATGTGCTGCACCTGTACGTGCTCAAGTTCCTCTACCTGGGGGCCGAGGCGGTATGGGGCCCCAACCAGGGCCGCCTGTTCGGCTTCGACGCCGTCTGGATGGTGTGGCTGGTCACCGGGGTGCTGGCCTTTGCGCTGTATCCGGCGGTGCGCGCCTTCGCCGCCCTGAAGGCGCGGCGCCGCGACATCGCGTGGCTCAAGTACCTGTGAGCGGCTGGCGATGAGGCGGTTCTGCGGCGCGGCTCTCGCCATGCTGGGCACGTCCGCCCTCGCGGCCGAAGGCGGCGGCTTCGTCGAGGACACGCGCTGGCACGTGCTCCAGCGCAGCGTGTACGAGCACCGGAGCTACCTGTACGGCGACCGCAGCAACGGCGGGCGCAACGCCACGCTGCCGAAGGCGCGGCGCAGCGACTACGCGCAGGAGTGGGGCTACGGCGTCATGGGCACCCTCGCGTCGGGCTTCACCCCGGGCTGGATCGGCTTCGGCGTGGACGCGCATGCCTCGCTCGCGCGCAGCCTCGACGGCGACGATCTGCGCGTCGGCAAGATCCGCATGCTGCCGGTGGACGGCGCGGGCTACGCGCAGGACGGCATCGCGCGCGGCGGCGTGGCGCTGAAGGCGCGCATCTCCGCCACCGTGCTGACGGTGGGTGAGCAACGCGTCAAGACGCCGATCTTCAGCGCGTCCGATTCCCGCCTGCTGCCCGAGACCATGCGCGGCTGGCTGCTGACGAGCCGCGAGTTCGACACGCTCACGCTGCAGGCCGGCCGCTTCACCGGGTCGACCGACCGCCATGCGCGCGGCACGAACCACCCGTTGATCGTCAATTACCTCGACCCGAAGTCACCGCGTGGCGACGTGTTCGACTTTGCCGGCGGCACCTGGAAGGGCAGCGCTTCGCTGTCGCTCACGGCCTATGTCGCACGCCTGAAGGACACCTGGCGCACGGGCTACCTGGGCGCCCACTACACGGTGCCGCTCCCGGAGAAGCGTGCGCTGTCCTTCGACCTGCAGGTGTACCGCAGCAAGGACATGGGCCGCGCGCTGGCCGGCCCGGTGGACAACACCACCGCGAGCCTCATGACCAGCTACGCCCACGGCCCCCACCGCCTGGGCCTGGGCTGGCAGAAGGTCGCGGGCGACACGCCGTTCGACTACGTGACGCGCGGCGCCGTCTGGCTCGGCAATGCAGCGCAGCTGTCCGACTTCAACGCGCCGCATGAGCGGTCGTGGCAGCTGCGGTACGAAGTGGATGCCGCGCGTTGGGGCGCACCCGGGTTGAGCCTGGGCGCGGCCTACATCCGCGGCAGTGGCATCGACGGCAGCCGGGTGCCGCCGAGCGGAGGCTACGCATGGCTGGGCTACGGGCAGGGCGGCCGGCACTGGGAGCGCGACCTCTGGCTGCGCTACACGGTCCAGCAAGGCAGCGCCAAGGGCCTGGCCCTTCTGCTGCGCTACGGCGAGCACCGCAACAACAAGGCGCAGGCCGAACTCAACACGCGCCAGATCCGCGTCGCGCTGGAGTACCCGATCGGCAACGACTGAGCGGGCGGCGCTGTCAGGGGGCCGTGACGGGCAGCTTCTTCACGAAGGTCGCGGCGGGGTCGAGCGGCTGGCCGTCGCGCGTGCGCAGGTCGATCGGCGCTACCGGCTCACCGTTTTCGCGCTCCAGCAACACCGAATGCGGCTCGCCGGGCGCGAACAGGTTCGCCTCGCCCCAGTGCCGCAGGCCGACCACCACGGGGAACAGGCCGCGGCCCTTGGCCGTCAGCGCGTACTCCTGGTAGAGCGAGCCGTCCGAGGCGGGCACGAGGTCGAACACGCCTTCCTGCACCAGCCACTTCAGCCGGTCGGCCAGGATGTTCTTGGCCACGCCCAGGCTCTGCTGGAACTCGCCGAAGCGCCGCATGCCGTCGAAGGCGTCGCGCACGATCAGCAGCGACCACTGGTCGCCGACGATCTCGAGCGCGCGCGCCATCGGGCAGGCGTCGAACCTCAGACTTTTTCTCCTGGCCATCGTGTGTTTCCTGTGCGTCCCTGGGATGGCGGGATTAGACCGTAGCGCTGGATTGGTTGCAAATTAAAACCAATGCGAATAGCATCCACATGGTTTTAATTTGAAACCTGAAATGGCCATGACCCTCCCGACCCCAGCTCCCCACGACATCCCTTCCGGCGGCGACGCCGTGCCCGGCCTGCGCGCCAGCCCTGTGCGCGTGGCCGTCGTGCAGTTCGACCCGCAGGTCGGCGTCGAGAACCTCGCGCGCAACGCCGCTGCCGTGCGCCAACAGCTCGAGGCTGCGGTGGCCGGCGGTGCGCAGCTCATCGTGCTGCCCGAGCTGGCGACCACCGGCTACTGCTTCAACGGCCGCGAAGAAGCCTTCGCCCATGCCGAGCCCGTGCCGCACGGCCCCACGGTGCAAGGCTGGGTCGCGTTCGCGGCGCAGCACGGCGTGTACCTCGTCGGCTGCCTGGCCGAGCAGGACGGCATGCAGCTGTTCGACACGGCCGTGCTCGTCGGCCCCGAGGGCTACATCGGCCGCTACCGCAAGACCCACCTGTGGAACAACGAGAAGCTGTGGTTCACGCCCGGCAACGAGGGCTACCCGGTGTTCGAGACGAAGATCGGCCGCATCGGCCTGCTCGTGTGCTGGGACATCTGGTTTCCCGAGGCGCCGCGCATCGTGGCGCAGCAGGGCGCCGACATCATTTGCGTGCCCACGGGCTGGGTCTGGACGCCGCCGCCGCTGTACGACGCCAGCGGCGTGTGCATGGCGGCCTACCTGACGATGACGGCCGCGCACGCCAACAACGTCTTCATCGCCACCGCCGACCGCGTGGGCCGCGAGCGCGGCACGGGCTTCATGGGCAACTCGCTGATCGCGGGCACGAACGGCTGGCCGATGGGGCGCATCGCCGGGCCCGAGGAAGAGACCATCCTCTATGCCGACGTCGACCTGGGCGCCGCGCGCTCCGCGCCGATCTGGACGCCGCTCAACGACCTGCACCGCGACCGGCGAACCGATCTGTACGACGCGATGCTGGGCTATCGGGGCGGTGTGGCCCTACCGCGCTGACTCGCGCTGAGCCGCGCAAAACGCACGATCATCCACGGCCCGAGCAGCGCCCCGAGCCCGACCGAGCTCCACGCCGCCACCCACGCGTACGTGCTGCCGAAGCCGAACCGCGCCTGCCCCCAGTCGAGCGCCAGCCCGAACACCCAAGGGCTGAGCGCGCCCGCGCCGAAGCCCATCACCGAGCGCACCGAGAAGGCCACGCCGAGCCGGTGCGGCGCCACCACGTCGGCCAGCGCGGTCGAGTAGACCGACGAATCGGCGATGGCCAGCAGGTTGTACAGCGCCGCCATCGCGGCCAGCGCCCACAGCGGCCAGGTCCACATCCAGCCGAAGCTGAACGACAGGGCCAGGCTCGCGAGGGTGGCGATCATCATCACGCGCGCGCGGCCCAGCCGGTCGGAGGCCGCGCCGCCCACCACGCTGCCGAACACGCTCACGAGGTGCGCGAACGCCGCCAGCGCGATGCCCGCGGCCGGCCACGCGCTCGCGCCGCCACGGGACGAGGCCATGAGGTAGGCGGGCAGCCAGGCCCACAGCGCCATGAGTTCCCAGCAGTGGAAGGCGTAGGCCCAGTTGCCGGCCATCGCGGGCCGGTCGCGCACGGTCGCGCTCAGCGCCTGCAGCACGCCTTCGCGCGGCGCACCGGCGACCCGTGGCGCAGGCGGCGCCATGCGCCGCAGCGCGAGCTGGGCCAGCAGCACGCCCATCACCGTGCAGCCCGCCGCCACCAGCAGCCCGGTGCGCCAGTGCGCCACCACGCTGAACCCTGCCACCACCGCGAGCGACAACGCATAGCCCATCGACGCCGCGCCGAGGAAGAGCCCCATGGCACGCCCGCGCACCGCCGGCCCGGCGTTGAGCGACAGCAGCTGCAGCCCCGGCGTGTACGAGGCGCCCGCGCACAGCCCCGCCAGGCCGTACAGCAGCAGGGCCGAGCGGTGGTCGTGTGCGAAGAGGGCGAAGGCCAGCGATGCGGCCGCGCCGATCACGCCACCGACCGCGAAGATGCGGTGCGGGCCGAAGCGGTCGGCCAGCAGGCCCACCGCGAACAGCGAGCTCATGTAGCCCACGTGCCAGGCGCTCTGGATCGAGCCGGCCTGCGCGGCCGTCATCTGCCAGTCGTCGCGCATGAACGGCAGCACGCCCGAGTAGGCCGTGACGATCATCCCCTGCAGCAGCCGGCTCGCGCACAGCAGTGCGAGCCATCCGCGCTGCGGCGCTGGGGTGTGTTCAGCGCAGTGCACGCTGCATCAGCACGGTGTCGACCCACCGGCCGAACTTGAAACCGACGTGGCGCAGCACGCCGACCGCCTCGAAGCCCAGGCGCGCATGCAGCCGCTGCGAGCCTGCGTTGCCGCTGTGGCCGATGCACGCGACCATCTGCGTGAAGCCGGCCTCGGTGCAGCGGTGGATCACCGCCTGCAGCAGCGCCGTGCCAATGCCGTGGCCATGCATGTCGGGCGCGACGTAGATCGAGTCTTCCACCGTGTGCCGGTAGGCCGAGCGCGCGCGGTAGGGGGCGGCGTAGGCGTAGCCGGCCACCTCGCCATCTTTCAACGCCACGAGGTAGGGCAGGCCGCGCTCCTGCACGTCGATGCGGCGCGCCTGCATCTGCGCCGCGCTGGGCACTTCTTCTTCGAACGAGCACAGGTCGTGCAGCACGTAGTGGCTGTAGATGGCCTGCACGCGGGCCATGTGGTGGGGCTCGGCATCGGCGATGTCGAGCGTGGCGAGAGCGAGGGTGGGAGAGGGCATGGGTCGATCTTGACGAGGCAGAAGCTATAAGTGAAGCTGGGTCCACCTATGCAGCGCATAAGAAATACTTTGGAAAAAAACCTCAACCTCGACCAGCTCGCCACCTTCGCCCTGGTGATCGACACCGGCAGCTTCTCCGCCGCGGCCGACCGGCTCGGCCTGTCGCAGCCGGCCGTGAGCCTGCAGGTGCGCCAGCTCGAACGCCGGCTCGCCGTGCGGCTCATCGAGCGCGTCGGCAAGCGCGCGCGGGCCACGCCGGCTGGTGCGGAACTGCTGCGCCATGTGCCGCAGATCGAAGCGGCGGTCGAGAACGCCGTCGACGCGGTGGCCGACCACGCGCGCGGCGTCACGGGCCGCGTGCGGCTGGGCACGGGTGCCACGGCCTGCCTGTATTTCTTGCCGGCAGTGCTGCGCCAGTTGCGCGAGGAATTCCCGGCGCTCAGCGTGGTGGTGAGCACGGGCAACACCGACGAGCACGTGCGCAAGGTGGAAGACAACAGCATCGACCTCGCGCTGGTCACGCTGCCCGCGGCCGGGCGTTCGCTGAGCGTGATCCCGGTGTGCGACGACGAGTTCGTCGCCATCGGCCGCGCCGACCTCGCGCCGCTCAAGGCCCGCGTCACGCCGGCCGACCTGGCGCCGCTGCCGCTGGTGCTGTTCGAGCCCGCGGCCAACACGCGCAAGCTGGTCGACCGCTGGTTTGCCGCCGAGGGCCTGCAGCCGCAGCCCGTGATGGAGCTGGGCAGCGTCGAGGCGATGAAGGAGATGGTGGCCGCGGGGCTGGGCTACGGCCTGGTGCCCGGCATGTCGATGGCGGGGCGCGGTGCCCATCCGGCGCTGAAGGCCAGCCGCCTGGCCCCGCGCATGCACCGCACGCTGGCGGTGGTGATCCGTCGCGACAAGCCGCTCAACAAGGCGCTGCGCACGGTGCTCGAAGCGATCGTGGCGGCCGGCAAGAAGCCCGGCCGCCGTTGAAGGTATTTACTCCGGAATGGCCGCCAGCGGCGCCGCGCCGCCGCGTGCGCGGCCCAGCGTGCCGACGATGAGCGCGGCGATCAGCACCAGCACGCCGCTGAGCACCATCGTGGGCGAGATGCCGCGGCTGTCGACCATCAGGCCGCCGATCAGCGCGCCCGAGGCGATCGCCACCTGGAAGCCCGTCACCAGCAGGGCCTGGCCGGCTTCCTGCGCGTCGGGCACGGCTTCCATCATCCAGCCGGTGAGCGCCACCGGGATCAGGCCGAAGGCCACACCCCAGATCACCACCACCACCGCGCCGGCCACCATGCCGGTGCCGATCAGCGTCGACAGCAGCAGCGCCGTGGCGAGCATCAGCGCCGCCAGCAGGGTGGTGCCGCGCACGCTGCGCGCCACCAGGCTGCCGCCCAGGAAGGTGCCGATGAAGCCCACCGCGCCGTAGACCAGCAGCAGCGTCGAGACCGCGTTGGCCTGCAGGCCGAACACCTGCTGCAGCAGCGGCTTCAGGTAGGTGTAGGCCGCGAAGTGACCGGCGATGAAGAACAGCACCGCGAGCAGGCCGACCTGCGCCATGCGGCGCGTGAGCGGCGTGAGCAGGTCGCGCACACCGATGGCACGTTGCGGCGGAATCGCGGGCAGCAGCCACAGCTGCACCAGCAGCACCGCCGCGGCCAGCGCGCCGGTCACGGCGAACGAAGCGCGCCAGCCGAACATCGTGCCCAGCCACGAGCCCGCGGGCACGCCGAGCACCGTGGCGGCCGACACGCCGGCCAGCACCAGCGACATGGCGCGCGCCTTCGAGGCGTCGGGCACCAGCTGCGTGGCGGCAGCCGGTGCGAAGGTCCAGAAGCCGCCCACGGCCAGGCCGAGCATCAGGCGCGCGACCAGCATGGTCGTGAAGTTGGGCGCGAACGCAGCCAGCAGGTTCGAGGCGATCAGGAGCAGCGTGAGCGCGATCAGCACCGTGCGCCGGTCGAGCCGGCCCGAGGCGACGATCAGCGCCGGCCCGGCGAAGGCGGCGAGCACGCCGGGCATGGTGATCATCAGGCCGGCCGTGCCGTCCGACACGTTCAGGCCGCGCGCGATGTCGGTGAGCAGGCCGATGGGCATGAACTCGGTCGACACCATCGCGAAGGTGCCAACGGCAATGGAGCCGACCGCGAGCCACGCGGAGCGGGTGGGGGCGGCCACGGCGTCGCGCGCGGGCGCGGCCAGATCGTCGATGCAGGGGGTGCTGCCGGAAGAATTCATCATGGAGATGCAGTCCTTGAACGCATCGGCGATGAAGACGCCAATGCCGGTGAGGGGGCATTGGAGTGTGCGAGCCGGCCGCCTTGCGACCAAGGGGCGGTGGAGCAGTAGACAGTTTCCCTGCGGCGAACAATCGACCCCTTTGCTGTCTGCAGCCGCCCGGGGATGCGGCAATGGCGCCTTTCGCCATCACCGTCTTTTTGAGTTGCCGGGATTAAGTGTGGGCAGGGCGCAACTGCAGCGCCTGTCCGTCGGCCACGAACGATTCATCGACCAGCACGCGGAAGGCCGTGCCCTGCACGAACTTCGGCTGCGCAACGGCCGGCGAGAGAAATTCGATGTCGAGCGCGACCGGCGTGCCGCGCGCGAGCGAGGTGCCCTGCGGCACGCGCCAGCGCGCCGAGAAGCCTTCGGTGTCGAGCACCAGCGCGCCCCGGTATTCGCCGGGGCCCAGCGGCACGTCCCGCGCCGGCACCGAGGGACGGCGGAAGGTGAGTTCCACGGCCAGGTGCGGCGTGAACTCGGGCAGCGCGTCGAAGCCTGCGGGCGGCGCCTGCTTCGGCGTGCGGCGCGGCAGCTTGCCGATGAGCCACCCGATCACGTTGCCGATGATCGGCACCCACAGCACCATCAGCAGCGTGGCGATGTCGCGCGTGGTGGTGCCGGGCGCCGCGTAGTGCCGCACGATGCCGCCGCCCACGGCCACGCACAGGAGGATCAGGACGATGACGCGTCGGCGGAACTGGATTTTGGTCATGAATGCGCGGGGTGAAAGCGGGTCCGGACCATAACCTACGCCGTCATCTGCCCTTTGCCTGCCGCTTGAGCGACCCCCAGCACCGCATCCGCCGGCAGCGCCTGCCAGTCGATCCATTCGCCCACCGCCACATGGTGCGTGGGTGCAGCGGCGCCTTCGACGGTGCCCCACTGCAGCGTGAGCCGGCGCTGGCCGAGTCGCAGCGCGACTTCGAAGCCCGGCCAGTGCGCAGGCACATGCGGCGTCATCGACAACTGCCTGCCCTTCACGTTCAGGCCCAGCAAGGTCTCGATGGCCGCGCGATGCAGCCATGCGGCCGAGCCGGTGTACCAGCTCCAGCCGCCCCGGCCCACATAGGGCGCGGCGCCGTAGACGTCGCCCGCCATCACATAGGGCTCCAGCTCGTAGACCGGACCGCGCGCGGGGTGCTGTGAACGGTGGGCCGGACTCAGGCCTTCGAAGCTTTGCCACGCCGCGTCATGGTCGCCCTGCAGCGCCTGCGCCATCAGCGCCCACACGGCGCCGTGCGAGTACTGGCCGCCGTTCTCGCGCACGCCCGGCGGGTAGGCCTGGATGTAGCCCGGGTTGGGGGTCGACTGGGAAAAAGGCGGCGCCAGCAGCCGCAGCAGGCCGGCCGGTTCGTCGTGCAGGTGCTTGCCGATGGCGGCCATGGCCGGGCCGGTGTGGGCCGCGTCCGAGGCGCCCGAGAGCACCGACCAGGCCTGTGCGATCAGGTCGATGCGGCATTCGCCGTTGATCGACGAGCCCAGCGGCGCGCCGTTGTCGAAGAAGGCGCGGCGGAACCAGGCGCCGTCCCAGCCGGCGTCGTGCAGCGCGGCGATCCAGCCCGTGCGCGCTTCGGTCCAGCGCGCGGCGCGTTCGTGTTCGCCGCGCGCTTGCGCGAGCGGCGCGAAGCGCTCGACCACGCTGCACAGGAACCACGCGAGCCACACCGATTCGCCACGGCCCTCGTGGCCGACGCGGTTCATGCCGTCGTTCCAGTCGCCGGTGCCCATCAGCGGCAGGCCGTGCACGCCGGTCTTCAGGCTGCGGTCGATGGCGCGCGCGCCATGGTCGAACACGGTGGCCATGCGGCCGCTGTTCTGCGGCGCGTAGTAGGCGTCTTCGGCGCCCTCGGGAATGCCGGGGCCTTCGATGAAGCCGACCATTTCGTCGAGCAGCGAGGCATCGCCCGTCACCTCGACGTAGTGCGCCGACGCATACGGCAGCCACAGCAGGTCGTCCGAAAAATGCGTGCGCACGCCGGCACCGCCGGGCATGTGCCACCAGTGCTGCACGTCGCCTTCGGGGAACTGGCGCGCCGCGTTCACGAGGATCTGCGCGCGCAGGCGCGGCGGATCGGTGAGCGCGAAGGCCATCGCGTCCTGCAGCTGGTCGCGAAAGCCGAAGGCGCCGCCGGCCTGGTAGAAGCCGGCCTTCGACCAGAGCCGGCAGGCCAGCGTCTGGTACACGAGCCAGCGGTTGACCAGCGCATCGAACAGCGGGTCGGGCGTGCGCACCTGCAGGCGGCCCAGCAGGTCGTCCCAGAAGCCGCGCACCTGCGCCAGCGCCTCGGGCACGTCGCGCTGTCGCCAGCGACGCGCAAGCTCGAGCGCCGCGTCGGCATTGCCCGCGTGGCCCAGCACGAAGCTGAAGCTTGCGGTTTCGCCCGCCGCCACGACGAACTCACCGCTGAGGGCCGCGCAGGCGTCGAGCCCGCTGCCGGCGCGCCGCGCCAGCGTGTCGGGCACTTCGACGATGCCGCGGCCGGCGAAGAATTCGCTGCGGTCGCAGGTCCATTGCGTGGCCCCGGTCGTCGCGCCCTGCAGGCCTGCGAGCAGCAGGAAGGCCGCGCTGCCGCCGAAGCCCGCGCTCGATTCGCGTTGCTGGCCGAACACGGCCGGCTGGTCTTCGGGCTTCCAGCAATGCACGGTGCGCCGTTCGCCGCGCGCAGCGCCCAGTTGCCACTCGACCATCGCGAGCGCGCGCAGGCGGCGCTGGCCGGCGCCTTCATTGCGCACGCGCACATGCACCAGCTTGACGGCCTCGTCGCGGTCCGCGAAGAAGGTGGTTTCGAATGCGAGGTCGCCTTGGCGGCATTCGAAGACGGTGTAGCCCTGGCCGTGCCGTACGCGGTGGCGGGTGGTGCCATCGCTGCCACCGGCGGGCGTGAGCGGGAGCATCTCTCGCGTTGCCACGTCCTGCAGCAGGTAGTGCTCGAAGGCCGGGTCCTGCACCGGATCGTTCGACCAGGGCGTGACCTGGTGCATGCGGCTGTTGCCGGCCCAGGTGTAGCCGGTGCCCCACTCGGACACCTGGAAGCCGAAGGTGGCGTTGGCGATCACGTTGATCCACGGGCGCGGCGTGCGGCGGTCGGGGCCGACCTCGAAGCGGAACTCGCCGCTCTCGGCGTCGAAGTCGCCGGTGGGTGCGGTGACACTCGACGAGGTCGCCTGCCGGCTCAACAGCGGCGTGCGGTGCTGCACCGGCGCGCTGCTGTCGTCGGCGATGGTCGGACTGCGTGCCTCATGCAACGCCGCCACTTGCACTTCGAGCGCGCGGCCGTCGGCCGTGAACACCACGCGCGCCAGGCTGGAGAGCGCGGCCTTTTCGGAAGGCACCACGTCCTGGTCGCGCAGCAGGTAGAAGCCGGCGGTGTCGTTGCGCGGAAAGCTGTTCTGCGTCTGCTGTGCGACGCGCGTGCGCAGCATCTCGATCTCGCGCTGCAGCGGCATGAGGTACGAGTTGGGTTCGCTGTTGAGCACCACCAGGTCGCAGGCCACGCCGCCGAAGCCCCACCACGGCTGCGCGCGCAGCAGCGTGTTGATCAGGCCCATGCCGTTCATCGAGTGGATGTAGACGAGCACGATGGGCTTGTCGCCCGAGATGCCGAAGCGCCAGATCTGGCGCAGGTCGATCAGCCCGCGGTCGCTCATCACGCGCGGCGTGGTGTAAGTGAGGATGGTCGTCAGGTCCTGCAGCGCCAGGTTCTGCGCGGGCGCGATGCTCAGGTCGCGCAGCCGCACCTGCGCCAGCGTGGCGGCCATGCGGGTGGCGCGCTCCACGTGCATGGGCTGCAGGTAGCGGTCGATGCAGGGCATCAGCGCCTCGATGCTTTCGTCGGCGGCGGTGGCGAAGCTCAGGCGCGCGGTGGTGCCCGGCGCGATCGACAGGCGCACGCGCAGGCAGGCGATGGGGTCCAGGCCGTTCATCGGCTTGCCCTGGGTTGTGAGCGGTTGCGGGTCGAGCGCGGGGTCGGCCAGCGTGCGGTTGCGGCCGATGAAGGCGCGCCGGTCGGTCATGCAGTCGATCGACAGCACGTTGGCATCGACCGAGGCCACGAAGTGCACCGCGGCCACCACCGCATCGCCATGCAGGCGCGGCTTGCGCGACAGCAGCAGCGCGCGCCATGCCGGTTCCCAGCGCGATTCGACGAACAGGTTGGCAAAGGCCGGGTGCGCCTCGTCGGCCTTGGGGTTCGACAGCACCGGCTCGAAGTACGAGATGAGTTCGAGCGTGCGCGTTTCGTCGCCCGAGTTGTGCAGCGTGATGTTACGCAGCTCGGTGTCGTCCTCGGGGCTGATGAGCACCGTGGTGCGCACCTGCAGGCCGGGGCTGGTCGCATCGAACTGCACCTGGTCGGCCAGGAAGCGGGTGCGGTAGTGCCAGTCGGCGCCGGGCGCGGGCAGGGCGGTGAGCGAAGTGAGTTCGGCTTGTCCCTCGTCGCGCACATAGAAGAAAGTGCCGTAGCTGTCGCGCAGCGGATCGTCGCGCCAGCGCGTCACGTTGAACGAACGCCAGCGGCTCACGCCCGCGCCGTTGGCCCGCAGCGCCACCGTGTAGCGGCCGTTCGACAGCAGGTGCGTGGGCTGGAAGCCCGGCCCTGTCGGATCGACCACGCGCGGCTGGAACAGCGGCGCCAGCTCGGCCTGGCTGGGCTCGGGCGGTGTGCGCGGGTCGGCGCTGCCGATGATCTGGCGCGGCGTGCGCTCGTGCAGCAGCGACTCGTGCGCCTGCACCAGCGCGGCGCTGCCGAACCAGCGGCGCGGCGCGTCGTCGCGCAGCACGTTGCACAGCGCCACCAGCGACATGCCCTGGTGGTGCGCCATGAAGTTGCGCACCACGGTGAAGTCCTGGCCCTCGGCCTGGCGCGAGGTGGTGAAGTCGATCGCGTCGTGAAAGCCGAACTCGCCGCGCGCACCGAGCGATTCGAGCAGTTCGAGATTGATGACGGCCGCTTCGGGCGCGAACGGCGCGGCCATCAGGCTGGCGTAAGGCGCCACCACGCGGTCGGTCGGCGGCGTGCGCCGCAGCGCCAGGCGCGGCACGCCGAAGGGCGAGTACTGGTACGCCAGCGAATGGTCTTGCGCGAAGTAGGCCGACTCGGACACGCCCCACGGCATGTTCTGTGCGCGGCCGAAGGCCTGCTGCTCGGCGATGGCCGCGGCATTGGCCACCTGCAGCAGGCCGTCGGTGGGTTCGGTCATCACGAGCGCGGGCATGAGGTACTCGAACATCGAGCCCGACCACGACTTCAGGCTGGGTTGGAAGCCCACCAGAAGGAACGGCCGGCCCAGCGCCATCCAGTGGCGGCGCGGCACGTCACCCTTGGCAATCGCCAGGAAGCTCAACAGGCGCGACTCGGAGGCCAGCAGGTCGTAGTAGCTCGCGTCGAGCACGTTCTCTTCGACGCGCAGGCCGATGTGGAACAGGTGGCGCTTGGCGTCGTAGAGGCCGCTGAAGTCCATGCCGTCGTGCAGCGCGTCGCAGCGTCGGGCCAGTGCTTCCAGTGCGGGTGCTTCGTGGGGCTGGCAGCTTGCGTCCGCCGCGAAGGCGCGGCAGGCCTTCGCCACGGCCACGAGGTGGCCCGCGAAGTTGCCGCTGTCCACGCTGGACACATAGTCCGGCGGCAGCGGCTTGAGCGTCTGCGTGTCGTACCAGTTGAACAGGTGGCCGTTGTGCTTCTGCATGCGATCGACGGTGTCGAGCGTGGCCGTGAGGCGCGCCAGCAGGGCTTGTGTGTCGATCCAGCCGAACTCGCGCGCGCAACAGGTGGCCAGCAGGTACATGCCGATGTTGGTCGGCGAGGTGCGGTGCGCGAGGGTCGGCTGCGGCTCGAGCTGCAGGTTGTCGGGCGGCAGGTGGTGGTCGTCCGGGCCGACCACGTGCTCGAAGAAGCGCCAGGTGTCGTGCGCCAGCGTCTCGAGGTAGCTGCGTTGCGCGGGCGCGAGCGGGTCTTCGGCTTGCGCATCGACACGGCTGCCCCACCAGGCCGCAATGGGTGCCAGCGACCACAGCACGAAGAGCAGGGGGCCGAGCACCGGCCAGGCGCTCCAGTTGGCGAGCACGGCCAGCACCAGGCACACCGCGCTGCTCAGGGCCGCGCTGCGCACGAAGGGCTTCAGGCGCTGGCTCGATTGCGCCTGCGCCTGGTCGGCCGTCGTCCACTGCAGCAGGTGCCTGCGGCTCACGACCAGCCGCCAGGTGGCGAGGAAGGCCGCGTCGAGCAGCAGGCGCGTCTGCGCCGCCAGCTGCACGAACTGCCAGGCCGCACCGGCCAGGGCGCGCAGCAGCTCGACCGCGCCCGCGTCGAAGAAGTGGCGCAACTCGATGGCGCGGCGTGTCGGCACCAGGCCGGCCAGCGCGCCCAGCAGCGGGCCCAGCGTGAGCGCCGCGCCGACGGCGGCCAGCGCCCAGCCCAGCGGCATGGCCTGCGTGAAGATCACCAGCACCAGCAGCGCGAAAGACGCCGGCACCACCAGGGACCGGCGCAGGTTGTCGCTCATCTTCCACAGGCCCAGCGCGTCGATGCCGAAGCGGCGCGCGCGCCACATCAGCGGCAGCAGCTGCCAGTCGCCGCGCACCCAGCGGTGCACGCGCGAGGCGGCCACGCCGGCATGGTGCGGATGGTCTTCGACCAGCACCACGTCGCTGACCATCGCGCAGCGCGCGACGCTGCCTTCGAGCAGGTCGTGGCTCAGCACGGCGCTGTCGGGCAGGCGGTCGTTCAGCGTGGCGTGCACCGCGCGCACGTTGAGCAAGCCCTTGCCGGTGAAGGAGCCGCTGCCGAACACGTCCTGGTAGATGTCGGACGCGCCGCTGCCGTAGGGGTCGAGCCCGCACTGTCCGGCGAACACCCAGTGGAAGAAGGAGCGCTCGCTGCGCATCGGGAACGGCGTGACGATGCGCGGCTGCAGGATGCCGAAGCCCGCGACCACGCGCCGGCTCGGCATGTCGATCTCGGGCGCGTTCAGCGGATGCGCGGCAATCGACACGAGGTCGCGCAGCGCGCCGGGCGGCAGGCCGGTGTCGCTGTCGAGCGTCAGCACATAGGGCGTGCGGCCGGGCGCGAGCTGCTGGCCCGGTGCGAGCGGCAGAAAGCCGCTGGCGTCGCCGCTGGCCAGCAGGCGCATCAGCATTTCGAGCTTGCCGCGCTTGCGTTCCCAGCCCATCCAGCGCTGCTCGGTCTCGCTCCAGCTGCGCGGGCGGTGCAGCAGCAGGAAGCGCGGCGCGGCGCCTTCCGCCGGCGGGTACTTGGCGTTGAGCGCGGCGATGCGTTGCTGAGCGTCATCGAGCAAGGGCGCGTCGTCGGGCATCGCCGCTTGCGAAGCGTCGGCCCAGTCGGTCAGCAGCGCGAACTGCGCGTGGGGCTCGCGGTTGGCGAGCCAGTGCAGTTCGAGCCGGTGCGCGAGCCTGGCGTTGTTCGCGGTCGAACCCAGCATCGTGGGCATGACGACGAGCGCGCGGTGCCGCTCGGGAATGCCGTTCGCAAAATCGAGGCGTGGCAGGGCCTGCACCCGCACCGACTCCGCCATGATGCGTTGCGCCAGCGCAATCAGCGCTTCGGACAGCGGCCAGGCGAGCAGCAGCAACGCCGCGACGGCGGTCCAGTCGCCGCGATGCGGCAGACCGTGCAGCACGGCGGCCAGCAGCAGCGCGGTGCCGAGGGCGACGGACCCCACGTAGACGGGCAGGCGCCAGCCGCGATAGCTGCGTGCGGGCCGCGCGCTCGCAGTGCGTGCAGCTTGGCCCGGCGCTGCGTTCGCCTGCAGCGATGCGATCAGCGCGGGCCGGCCCTGGCCGAAGAGGTAATAGCCCGCAGTGCCGTCGGCACGGTCGGTCTCGGCACCGGCTTCGTCGGCCGGCGCGCCCGATGCCAGCGTGACCACGGCCTGCGCCACTTCGCGCTCGGGCCGTTCGGTGCTGCGCGCCACCTGCTCCATCGCATGCGTGATCTGCTGGCGCGTGAGTTCGCTCTCGTTCGCAAAGCTCGGCAGTTCGCGCAGCACGCGCAGCGAGCGGCTCACCGGCTCGATGAGGTCGCTCCACTCGACCTGGCCGATCATGCGCAAGGTCGTGATGATGTTGCCGACCGTGAGGTTGGCGGCGGCCTGCGCGTTCTGCGCGTCGCCGATCAACGCCGGGCCGTTGGGGCAGTGCTGTTCGGTCCAGCGCACCAGCGCGGGCATGTCGTCGCCGTGCTCGACGGGCAGGCGCTGCCACAGCTGCGTGAGGTAGCTGTCCTGCAGGCCGTGGCTTTGCAGTGCGCGGTAGAGCACGTCGAGGTCTTGCACCGAGAGGTGCGGTGCCGCGTCCCAGGCCGCATGCGCGATCTCGCGCGCGACCTTGTTCTCGGCAATGCGCTCGGCCACGCGGCGCAGGTTTTCGAGCAGCACCACGCGCAGGGTGGTGGGCAGCGCCCACAGCTCGCCGAGCATGAGCTCGTCGATGTCCTGGTAGGCGTTGAGGAAGGCCGTGAACAGCGTCTTGTTGAGCACGCTGTCGGTGTGCGCCACATAGGCCCACGCAATGCCGTACACGCGCGGCAGCCCTGCCAGCGGCGGCGTGACGAGCTTGGGCAGGCGCGCGTAGTAGCTGCGCGGCACGCCGTCATGGATCTGCTGGAGCTGCGCCTCGACGAGGTGGAAGTTGTCGAGCAGCCATTCGGCTGCCGGCGATACATAGCGCCCGCTCAGCGAGATCAGCGCGATGTAGTCGAAGGCGGCGCGCAGCG
This sequence comes from Variovorax sp. GW531-E2, assembly GCF_059423125.1. Classification (NCBI taxonomy): domain Bacteria; kingdom Pseudomonadati; phylum Pseudomonadota; class Betaproteobacteria; order Burkholderiales; family Comamonadaceae; genus Variovorax; species Variovorax sp. GW531-E2. Next base: position 98,212 of record NZ_JBWKXQ010000008.1, read on the forward strand.
ACTCGAGGTTCTCGTCGACCCGCGGAAAGAAGGGCGCGCCTTCGCGCGCGCGGTGGTGCTCGTCTTCCACCACCTGGGCACGGGCCAGGCTGTGGCCGTGCTGTTCGAAACGTTGGGCACCGAAGAGTTCGGCGCGAATCGGGAGGGCTACCGGGTCGTGCGGACCGAGCAGAAGGGTCCGGGCGTAGTGACTGAGCCCTTGGAGGCGGTCGACGACGGCAGCGGCGCTCAAGTGACCGCGAACAGGCCGATGCCCAGAACCACGGCCACGCAGGCCATCGTGACAATGCGACCCGCAGCGAGCGCGCGCACACGTTGCATGTGGCTTCGCAGCGAGAACCATCGCCCGTGGGCACGTGCACAGTGGTGCATGTGGGAAGCCAGGGCTTCGAAATCGCTGCCGACGAAATCGATCTGAGAATGGGAAAGGGACTGCGGGACGGACATTGCAACGGGCTCCTGTGAAACGACTTCGAGCTGCCGCGCGATTGCGAGAACTGTGAACGTGTCCCGACCGTACCCTTTTAAATGACCTTACAGGTACCTCATTGCCGACAGCGCACGTAGGAAAGGGCGCACAAGGCGCCCTTTGTCCATGGAGGCTGTGTGCAGGTCAGCCCGTGTTGCGCAGCCCCGCCGCCACCCCGTTGATCGAGATGTGGATGCCGCGCTGCAGCCGCTCGCCGCCGTCGCCCGCGCGATAACGCCGCATCAGCTCGACCTGCAGGTGGTGCAGCGGGTCGATGTAGGGGAAGCGGTGGCGCACCGAGCGCTGCATCTCGGCATTGCCCTCGAGCCGCTGCTTGGCGCCCGTGATGAGCGTGAGCGCGTCCGAGGTGCGTTGCCATTCGGCCTCGATCATCGAGAACACCTTCTGGCGCAGCTTGCGGTCGGTGACCAGCTCGGCATAGCGCGAGGCCAGCGCGAGGTCGCTCTTGGCCAGCACCATGTCCATGTTCGACAGCAGCGTGCGAAAGAACGGCCACTGCACGTACATGCGCTGCAGCAGCGCCTGGCGTTCCTTCTTGCCCGCGGCGGTGCCGGCGGCGGCCAGGAACTGCTCCACGCCCGAGCCGAAGCCGAACCAGCCCGGCAGCGTGAGGCGGCACTGGCCCCAGCTGAAGCTCCAGGGCACGGCGCGCAGGTCGTCGATCTTGTGGCTCGGGTTGCGCGAAGCGGGGCGCGAGCCGATGTTGAGCTCGGCGATCTCGCGGATCGGCGTGGAGCCGAAGAAGTAGTCGCCGAAGCCCGGGGTCTCGTACACCAGCTTGCGGTACGCGGCCATGCTCGCGGTCGACAGTTCGCCCGCGGCCGACAGGAAGTTCGCCGGTGCCGACTTGCCCTGCGGCAGCAGCGTGGCTTCGAGCGTGGCGGCCACCAGCGTCTCGAGGTTGCGCCGGCCGATCTCGCGGTTGGCGTACTTCGAACCGATCACTTCGCCCTGCTCGGTGAGGCGGATCTGGCCGCGCACCGTGCCGGGCGGCTGCGCCAGGATGGCCTGGTAGCTCGGGCCGCCGCCGCGTCCCACCGTGCCGCCGCGGCCGTGGAACATGCGCAGGCGGATGGGGTTCTTTTTCTTCTTGTTCAGCTCGTCGAACAGCGACACCAGCGCGATGCCCGCGCGGTACAGCTCCCAGTTGCTGGTGAAGATGCCGCCGTCCTTGTTGCTGTCGGAGTAGCCGAGCATCACGTCCTGCTCGGCGCCCGAGCGTTCGATGAGCGCCTGGATGTTCGGCAGCGCGTAGAAGGCGCGCACGATGGGCGCGGCGTTGCGCAGGTCTTCGATGGTCTCGAACAGCGGCACCACGATCAGGTCGCAGGTCGCGTTGCTGTCCATCGCGCCGCGCAGCAGGCCCACTTCCTTCTGCAGCAGCAGCGCCTCGAGCAGGTCGCTCACCGTTTCGGTGTGGCTGATGATGTAGTGGCGGATGGCCGCCGCGCCGTAGCGCGCACGTGCGGTGCGTGCGGCCGCGAAGATGGCCAGCTCGCTCCTGGCGAGCGGCGAGTAGTCGGCGTCGGGCACGCGCAGCGGACGCGCGTCGTCGAGCAGCTTGAGCAGCAGCGTCTGCTTGGCCTCTTCGGCCAGCGACGCATACGAGGACTCGATGCGCGCGGTGGCGAGCAGCTCGGCGATCACGGCCTCGTGCTTGTCGGAGCTCTGGCGCAGGTCGACCGTGGCCAGGTGGAAGCCGAACACCTCCACCGCGCGGATCAGCGGGCGCAGGCGTGGCGCGGCGAGCACGGTGCCGTGCTTCTCGACCAGCGACTCTTCGATGGTGCGCAGCTCGGCCAGGAATTCTTCGGCATTCGCATAGGGGTTCTGCGGCGCGACCGCATGGCGCGCGGCCTCGCCGCCGCTGAGCTCGCGCAGCGTGGCGGCCAGGCGCGCGTACACGCCGGTGAGGGCGCGGCGGTAGGGCTCGTCCTTGCGGTGCTCATTGGTGTCGGGCGAACGCTCGGCCAGCGCCTGCATCTCGACCGACACATCCACCAGCGTGGCCGACAGCGACAGCTCGCCGCCCAGGTAGTGCACCTCGGTGAGGTAGTGGCGCAGCGCGAGTTCCGACTGGCGGCTCAGCGCGTACTCGAGCGTCTCGGCCGTGACGTTGGGGTTGCCGTCGCGGTCGCCGCCGATCCACTGGCCCATGCGCAGGAAGGGCGCGACCGAGGGCGTCTGCCCGCCTTGCACCAGCGCCTTCTCGAGGTCGGCGTACACGCGCGGGATCTCGCGCAGGAAGGTGGCTTCGTAGTAGCTCAGCGCGTTCTCGATCTCGTCGGCCACGGTGAGCTTGGAGAAACGCAGGATGCGCGTCTGCCAGATCTGCGTGACGCGGATGCGCACCTGGGTTTCGTTGTCGGCCAGCTCGATGGGCGAGAGTGCGTCTTTTCCGCCGGCGTAGGCGTTCTGGCGCAGCTTGATCTCGTCGCGCGTGGTCAGCAGCAGGGCGATGGCGCGCTCGGCGTCGAGGATGCTCTTGCGCTGCACTTCGGTCGGGTGCGCCGTGAGCACGGGCGAGACGTAGCTGTGGGCCAGCGAGGCGACGATCTCGTCGGGCTTGATGCCGGCCTTGCGGATGCGGGCCAGGGCGGTCTGCAGGTCGCCGTCGGCCTGCACGCCTTCGCGCTCGGCCTCGGTGCGGCGGCGGATCTGGTGGCGGTCTTCGGCCAGGTTGGCCAAGTGGCTGAAGTAGGTGAAGGCGCGGATCACGCGCACCGTTTCGGCGGCGCTCAGGCCCTTGAGCAGGTTCTTCAGCGCGCGGTCGGCGGCATGGTCGGCGTCGCGTCGGAACGACACCGACAGGGTGCGGATCTTCTCGACCAGCGCGTAGGTTTCGTCGCCCTCCTGCTCCCGGATCACGTCGCCGAGGATTCGGCCCAACAGCCGGATGTCGTCGATCAATGGCTGGTCTTCGGTCTGGCGGCGCTTGGCGGGAGATGCAGGAGTCTTGCTGGCTTTCATTCGATGTTGTTCCTGGGGACTTGAATGGACGCGCCGCCTCCGTTGCTGCGGCGCAACATGCTAGCATTCCAGAGGTCAGAAACCATGTACTTTTTTGGGAGCGATCTTGAGCAACATCGTGATCGCCACGCGCGAAAGCCGGCTGGCCCTGTGGCAGGCCGAACACGTGCAAACGCTTTTGCAAGAACGAGGCCACACGGTCAGCCTGCTGGGCATGACGACCCGTGGTGACCAGATCCTGGACCGCACGCTGAGCAAGGTCGGCGGCAAGGGCCTCTTCGTCAAGGAACTCGAAGCCGCGCTCGAAGACGGGCGCGCCGACATCGCCGTGCATTCGCTCAAGGATGTGCCGATGGAGCTGCCCGAGGGCTTCACGCTGGCCTGCGTGCTGGAGCGCGAAGACCCGCGCGACGCGCTGGTGTCGCCGCGCTACGCCTCGCTCGACGCACTGCCGCAGGGCGCGGTGGTCGGCACCTCCAGCCTGCGCCGCGTGGTGCTGCTGCGCGCGCAGCGGCCCGACCTGCGCATCGAACCGCTGCGCGGCAACCTCGACACCCGCCTGCGCAAGCTCGACGAAGGCCACTACGACGCCATCGTGCTCGCGGCGGCCGGGCTCAAGCGGCTGGGCCTCGAAGACCGCATCCGCGTCGCCTTCGACCCCGACACCATGCTGCCCGCCGCGGGGCAGGGCGCCCTCGGCATCGAGGTGCGCGCCGACCGCCAGGACCTCATCGACCTGCTGGCGCCGCTGGCGCACCGCGGCGACTGGCTCTCGACCACCGCCGAGCGCGCCGTGAGCCGCGCGATGGGCGGCAGCTGCTCCATGCCGCTCGCAGCCCATGCGCGCCGCCAGGCCGACGGCACGCTGCGCATCGATGCCGCCTGGGGCGACCCGGAAGGCGATGCGCCGCTGGTGCGCGTGCATGCGCAAGCCGAGGCCGGCGACTTCGCGGGGGCCGATGCCCTCGGCCAGCGCGTCGCCGGGCTGCTGCGCGACGCCGGTGCCCACTGATCACGGTGAGCGCCGAGCGATGAGCGCGGGGCCTGTCATCGTCACGCGGCCGGCGCACGAAGCGGCGGCGTGGGTTCGTGATTTCCAGTCGGCCGGCCTTGATGCCGTGGCGCTGCCGCTGATCGCCATCGCGCCTGCACTCGACGTCGAGCCACTGCGCGCGGCCTGGGCGCGGCTCGCGGACTATGCGGCGCTCATGTTCGTGAGCGCCACCGCCGTCGATCACTTCTTCCAGCACCGGGGCAGCTCGGCCCTCGCCGGTTGCCGCTTCTGGGCCACCGGCCCCGGCACCGAGCGCGCGCTGCTGCGCGCCGGCGTGCCGCCCGCCGCCATCGACGCGCCGCCACCCGGCGCCACGCGCTTCGACTCCGAGGCGCTGTGGGCGCTGGCGCACGGGCAGGTGTCGCCGGGCGTGCGCGTGCTCATCGTGCGCGGCGGCGACGAGGCCGGCCAGCCGGCCGGCCGCCAATGGCTGGCCCGCGAGATCGACGCCGCCGGCGGCGTGCGCGACACCGTCGTGGCCTACCGGCGCCTGGCGCCCGCGCTCGACGAGGCGCAGCGCCGCATCGCGGCCGAAGCCGCCGCAGGACACGGCATCTGGCTCTTCAGCAGCTCGGAGGCCATCGGCAACCTGCAGCGCGCCATGCCGGGGACCTCGTGGCAGGCCGCGCGCGCCATCGCCACCCATGCACGCATCGGCGAAGCCGCGCAGGCCGCGGGTTTCGGGGCGTTGCGTGTCTGCACACCCCTGCGGGAAGCGCTGATCGCGTCGATAGAATCCTTCGCATGAGCGCCGCGTCCCCGTCCGACGACCTTTCTCCCCCTTCCGCCGCCCCGGTGCAGGTGCCCGCCACGGTGGCGCCGCACCAGACGCCCGCCGCCCAGGCGGCCGCGGCCACCCTGCTGGCACGCATCGGCATGGGCCTCGTGGCCCTCGTGGCGCTGATCGCGCTGCTGTCGACGATCGCGCTGTGGCAGAAGGTCGGCGGCATGAAGGAACAGCTCGCGCGCCAGAGCGCCGAGGCCACCGCCCAGTCGATGGAAGCGCGCACGCTGGCGCGCCAGGCCAGCGACACGGTGCGCGACGCCGCCGCCCGCGTGGCGCTCATCGAGACCCGCGTGGCCGAAGTCGCGCTGCAGCGCTCGCAGCTGGAAGAACTCATTCAAAGCCTCTCGCGTTCGCGCGACGAGAACCTGGTGATCGACATCGAATCCGCCGTGCGCCTCGCGCTGCAGCAGGCACAGGTCACGGGCAGCCTCGAGCCGCTGCTCGCCGCGCTCAAGGCCGGCGACCTGCGCATCGCACGCGCCGCGCAACCGCGGCTCGCGCCCGTGCAGCGCGCCATGCAGCGCGATGCCGACCGCCTGCGCAGCAGCGCCAGCACCGACAGCGCCGAAGCCCTGCAGAAGCTCGACGAACTGGTGCGCAGCGTGGACGACCTGCCCACGCTCAACGCAGTGGCCGTGCGCGGCAACGGCGTCAACGCCTGGCGTCCCGAACCCATTCCCGCTGATGCGCCCTGGTGGCAGCGTGTGCTGCTGACCATCCGCGGCGAGGCCCGCTCGCTGGTGCGCGTGGGCCGCATCGAGAGCCCCGAGGCGGTGCTGCTGGCGCCCGAGCAGTCGTACTTCCTGCGCGAGAACCTCAAGCTCAAGCTGCTCAACGCGCGGCTGTCGCTGTTGTCGCGCCAGATGGACGCCGCGCGCGGCGAACTGGGCCAGGTCACCACATCGCTCAACCGCTATTTCGATCCGGCCTCGCGCCGCACGCAGGCCGCGGCCACGCAGCTGCAGCAACTGCAGCAGCTCGTGCGCAGCACGGAGCCGGTGCGCATCGACGACACGCTGGCCGCGCTGACCACCGCGGCCGCAGGGCGCTGATCCGCTCATGCGCGCTGCAATCTGGCTCCTCGCGCTGTTCGCCGTCGCTGCGGCGGTGGCGCTCTTCGCCGGCAACAACCAGGGCACGATCACCGTGTTCTGGCCGCCGTGGCGGGTCGATCTCTCGCTGAACCTCGTGCTCGTGATGCTGCTGCTGACCTTCGTGCTGCTGCACGTCGCGTTGCGCGCGCTCGCGGCGCTGTTCTCGCTGCCCACGCAGGCGCGCCACTGGCGGCTGCAGCAGAAGGAACGCATGCTGCACTCCGCCTTGCTCGATGCGATGGTGCAGCTGATCGCCGGCCGCTTCTCGCGCGCCCGCAAGGCCGCGCAGGCCGCACTCACGCAGGAAAAGACACTGGCCGCGCTCGGCGCCGAGCTGCCGCAGGCGCAGCAGGTGCGCGTGCTGTCGCACCTGCTGGCCGCCGAAAGCGCGCAGGCCCTGCAGGACAAAGCCGCGCGCGACGCCCACCTGCAGCAGGCCCTCAACGAAAGCGCCGACCGCACCGTGCTCGCGAGCCCGGAAACCCGCGAAGGCGTGCAGCTGCGCGCCGCGCGCTGGGCGCTCGACGACCGCGACCCGACGGCCGCGCTCGCACGGCTCGAAGAACTGCCGCAAGGCGCGCAACGCCGCACGCTGGCGCTGCGGCTGCGCCTCAAGGCCGCGCGGCAGGACCGTCGCACGGTCGAGGCGCTCGACACCGCGCGCCTGCTGGCCAAGCACCGCGCCTTCTCCGACGCGGCGGCGCAAAGCATCGTGCGCGGCCTCGCGACCGAACTGCTGACCGGCGCGCACGATCCGGCGCAGCTGCTGCGTGCGTGGTCCGAACTCGATTCCGCCGAACGCCAGATGCCCGAGGTGGCCATCCACGCGGCCCAGCGCATGGTCGCGCTGCGTGGCGACCTGGCACTGGCGCGCGGCTGGCTGCTGCCGGCCTGGGAGCGCATGGTCGCGAACCCGCGCGGCCTCGGCGACGGGCTGCGGGTGAAGCTCACGCGCGCGCTGGAAGCGGGGCTCGACTCGGTGGATGCCGACTGGCTCGCACGCATCGAGAGCGCGCAGCGCAACAACCCGCGCGACGCCAACCTGCAGTACCTCGCCGGCATGGCCTGCATGAAGCGCCAGCTCTGGGGCAAGGCCCAGCAGCTGCTCACGCAGGCCGGGCTCGGTTTGCAAGACCCCGACCTCTACCGGCGTGCCTGGCTCGCGCTGGCCCAGCTGGCCGAGGCGCGCGAAGACCACGCGCAGGCCGCCGACGCGTGGAAGCGCGCGGCGCAGGTCGACAACTCCCCCTGAGCGTTGCCTCGGTTCGCCGGCTTCAGGGGCACGCGGATTCCTTGGCGGTCGCCAGGCCCGTTGTTCGTGCCGACGGCTTGCCGTTGCCGAAGATCAGCAGGCTGAAGCCGGCCAGCACCCACACCCCGATCCCGCCGTAGAGCATCACCCAGCCGAAGCTGTGCACCAGCGCCGCATGCACGGCGGCGCCCGACGGATCGGCCTGCGCCAGCGCCGGGAACTGCTCGGGCAGTGAGGCGAAGCTGCCCGCCGCGACCTTCTCCGCCAGCGCGCGCAGCTGCACCGCATCGAGCGACGCCGACAGGGCGCTCTTCAGGTGCGCATGAATGCCTTCGAGCAGCAGGAACCCCATCAGCGCGATGTTCACGGCCAGCGTGATCAGCCGCGCGCTCATGTCCATGCCCGAGGCCATGCCCGCGCGCGCGTTCGACACCGAGCCGGTGGTGGTGTTGGTCACGGGCGTGTTCGTCAGCCCCAGCCCGATGCCGGCCAGCAGGCAGCCGGGCAGCAGCGTGAGCCAGCTCGCATGCGCCACGCCGCTGCCCCAGCGCATCGCGACGAAGCCCAGGCCGATCACGAACAGCCCCGCCGGAATGACCACGCCGGGCCGGTAGCGCATCGACAGGCGCTCGGCCAGCGGCGGCAGCACCAGCGTGGGCAGCGTGTAGGCCAGCAGCGCCGAGCCGGCCGTGACGGCGTCGTAGCCCAGGCCGCTCTGGAAGTAGATCGGCAGGTAGATCATGAACGGCCAGAAGCTGAAGTTCATGCCGATGGAGCCGACGATCGAGCCCGAGAAATTGCGGATGCGGAACACCGAGAAGTCGAACATCGGGTGCGGGTTGATCTTCTCGACCCACACGAAGACCGCGAAGCAGGCCAGCGTCGCCACGAGGATGCTGATGGCCACGGGGCTCGCGAACCCAAGGCCCGGCCCCTGCGTGATGAAGTACGTGAGGCCGAACACCGCGAGCGACAGCGTGACGATGCCCGGCAGGTCGAGCCGCTTCGCATCGGGGTCGCTGGACTCTTCCACGCTGCCCAGGACCAGCGCCAGCGCCACCACGGCCAGCGGCACATGCACCAGGAACACCCAGTGCCAGCTCGACAGCGCGACGATCGCGCCGCCGACGATCGGCCCGAAGCCCAGCCCCATGCCGAACACCACGCCCCAGATGGCGAAGGCCTTGCTGCGCTCCCTGCCTTCCTGGAACTGGTGCGAGAGCACCGCGAGCTGGCAGATCAGCATCGCGCCGCCGGCCAGGCCCTGCAGGAAGCGGCTGACGATCAGCACCGGCGCGTTGCCCGCGATGCCGCAGGCCAGTGAGGTGGCGCCGAACAGCACCACGCCGACGATCAGCACGCGCTTGCGGCCGTAGCGGTCGGCCAGCGTGCCGGCGGCCATCAGCACCGTGGTGCAGGCGATGGTGTAGGCGTTCATGATCCACTGCATGTCGCTGAAGTCGCCATGCAGTGATTGTTCGAGCGTGGGAAGAATGACTGGCACGCTGGAGATTTCCAGGCCGAACATCAAGGCAATCAGGCAGACCGCGGACAGGGCGATCCGGTTCTTGCCGGCAGGGGAGAGGGACATCGGACGGTTTCCAAAAAGGCAGAGCGGCCGATTCTGGTGAAACCCTCTTCATGATGGAAATGATTTGATTTCCTAGAATTCATTAGGAAACATCATTGATCAAGATTCGCCATGGACTTCGACCCCACGCTGTTGCGCGCCTTCGTGGCCGTCAAGGAAACCGGCGGCTTCACGCGCGCCGCCGAGCGCCTGCACCTGACCCAGTCGGCCATCAGCCACCAGATCCGCAAGCTCGAGGAGCAGGTGGGCCGGCCGCTGCTGCACCGAACGACGCGCCGCCTCACGGTGACCGAGGACGGTGAAGACTTCCTGCGCTACGCGACGCAGATCCTGGACACGCTCGACGCCATGACGCGGCGCTTCCAGCCCTCGCCGATCTCGGGCGTGGTGCGTTTCGGCGTGCCGGACAACTTCATGGGCGACCGCCTGCCGCCGCTGCTTTCGCAGTTCGCGCGCGGGTTCCCGGCGGTGCGCATGGAGGTCTGCGTGAGCATGCACACCGACTTACGCGCGGCCATCCGCGCCGGCGAGCTCGACCTCGCGGTCGTGATGTCGCCGCCCGACGTGGTGGAGGGCACCTGCCTGCGGCGCACGCAACTGGTGTGGGCCGCGGCCGAGGCCTTCGAGGCGCCGAAGGGCGCGTCGCTGCCGCTGGCCTTCTTTCCGAAGCCGTGCGTCAACCGGCAGGTGGCCGGGTCGGCGCTCGACCTCACGTCGTCGCTCGACTGGCACGTGGTCTTCACCTCGGCCAGCCCGCAGGGCATTCGCGCGGCGGTGCTGGCGGGGCTGGCGGTGACGGTGCTCACGCGCGAGGAGGTGGAGCCGGGCATGAAGATCGTCGACGGCCGCTACGGCCTGCCGCCGCTGCCGAGCGTGAACTTCTCGCTGATCTGGAGCGAGAACGGCAAGACGCCGTGTGCCTGCCGCTTCGGGCAACTGATCCTGGAGATGCCGGATCTGCCCGGTGTCGAGGCACTGCCGCAGCAGGCCTGAACTCCGAAGCAAAAAAAACGGCGCCACGAAGGCGCCGTTTTCATTTGCGAGGAGGCAGGGCTCAGAGCGAGCGTTGCTGTTCGAACGGCAGCGACATCGAACCGAGGTCGCGGCGGGTTTCGACCAGCACCAGCGGGCCTTCGTCGAGCACGATCACCGGCGGGCGTTCGCGCGGCACGTGCACCGGCTTCGGCTCGGCGGCGATCGCGGCGCGCGCCTGCGCGATGCGTTCGGCATCCGAGTTGACCCACTGCAGGCCCGAGCTTTCGGCGATCTGCGCGAGCTCGTTCAGCGGCAGTTCGAAGGCCTGCACCTTGGGCAGTGCACGGCCGTTGCCGGCGGGCGCTGCTGCCGCTGCGGGCTTGGCCGCGGCTTCGACCACGATGGGCGCTGCGACGGGTGCCGGTGCGGGCGCGGCGGGGCGCTCGAAGCGCGGCTGCTCCTGCACCTGCGGCGCGGGTTCGCGCACTTCGACAGCGGTGGCGACCACGGCCACTGCGGCGGCTCCCGCCACCAGCGGCAGTTGCTGCTGCGGCTGGCGCTCGGCCTGTCCTTCGGCAGCCACGGTGCCTTCGGCGACCGGTGCGGCGTCTGCGCCGTTGGCTTCGTTGCCACCATTGCCGGCGTCGTCACGCGGACCGCGTTCGCGGCGGTCACGGCCGTAACGGTCGCGCGAACGGCCGCGGCGCTCTTCACCTTCGCGGCGCGGGGCTTGCTGCTCGTTGCCTTCGTTGCTGCCTTGCTCGGCATCGCCGGCGGCAGCCGATTCGGCCACGCGTGCGTCGCCTTCGTTGGCGGCAGGCGCGTCGTTGCGGCGCTCGCGGCGGCCGTCGTTGCGCTCGCCGCGCGGGCCGCGCGACTCGTCGCCACGGCCGTTGCGGGGCTGGCGCTCGCCGTCGCCGGCGGTGGCTTCATCGCGCGGCTGTTGCTGCTGCGCGTCGCCATTGCGCTCACCGCGCTCGTTGCGTTCGCCACCGCGTTCACCACGCTCGCCACGTTCACGGCGCTCGCCGCGGGCGCGCGGTGCGCGTTCCGCTGCGGCATTGCCGTTCTCGTCGGCGCCCGGTGCCGGCTGTTGTTGCTGCGCGTCAAGGTTCAGGTTGCCGTCGAGCAGGGCTTCGGCCGGCGCGTTGCGGCCTTCGCCACCTTCGCGGCGCTCGCCGCGACCGCCACGGCGTTGTTCGCCGTCGCGCGGGGCGCGTGCTTCACGGGGCTCGCGTTGCTCGCGTGCCGGGTTGGTGCTGTCGTTGCGCTGCTCAGTGTTGCGAGCCTCGCCGCGGCGTTCGCCGCCGCCGCCTTCACGGCGCTCGCCGCCGCGTCCGCCACGGCGGTCGCCGTCGCGTCCACCCGAACGGCCGCCGCCTTCGCCACGGCCTTCGCCGCCGCGTCCGCCGCGGCGCTGTTCGCCGTCGGCGCCGCGCGCACCGCGCGTTTCGCCGTCACGGCCCGGACGACCGCCTTCGCGGCGGGGCTTCGGTGCTTCGACCGGAATGGCGCTGGGGGCCGGTGCCGGTGCGGGCGCCGGCGAGGCACCGCCGAAGAAGCTCTTGATCCAGGCCATGAAGCCGGTCTGTGCCGGAGCCGGAGCGACCACCGCGGGCGGGGCCACCGGGGCGGGAGCGGGCGCAGCGCGCACCGCTTCGGGCTTGGGCGGCACCACGGGCGCGGGTGCGTCGGGCAGCACGCCCTTGATGACCGGCGTCTGCTTGTTGGTGGGTTCTTGCGAACGGCGCGTGACCGAGGTCGGGTCTTCGATCTCGTCGGCCATCTTGTAGCTGGCTTCGATGTGATCGAGGCGCGGGTCGTCGTGCTTGAGGCGCTCGAGCTTGTAGTTCGGCGTTTCGAGCGTCTTGTTGGGCACCATCAGCACGGTGACGCGCTGCTTGAGCTCGATCTTCGCGATTTCGGGGCGCTTTTCGTTCAGCAGGAACGACGCGACTTCCACGGGCACCTGCACATGCACGGCGGCCGTGTTGTCCTTCATGGACTCTTCCTGAATGATGCGCAGGATCTGCAGCGCGCTCGATTCGGTGTCGCGGATGTGGCCCGAGCCGCCGCAACGGGGGCAGGGGATCGACGAACCTTCGCTCAGCGCCGGCTTCAGGCGCTGGCGGCTCATTTCCATCAGGCCGAACTTGCTGATCGAGCCGAACTGCACGCGGGCGCGGTCTTGCCGGAGCGCGTCGCGCAGGCGGCTTTCGACTTCGCGGCGGTTCTTCGACTCGTCCATGTCGATGAAGTCGATGACGATCAGGCCGCCCAGGTCGCGCAGGCGCATCTGGCGGGCCACTTCGTCGGCGGCTTCGAGGTTGGTGCGGGTGGCGGTCTCTTCGATGTCGCCGCCCTTGATGGCGCGGGCCGAGTTCACGTCGACCGAGACCAGTGCTTCGGTGTGGTCGATCACGATGGCGCCGCCCGAGGGCAGCTGCACGGTGCGGGCGTAGGCCGATTCGATCTGGTGTTCGATCTGGAAGCGGCTGAACAGCGCCGCGTCGTCGCGGTAGCGCTTCACGCGGGCGGCATGCTCGGGCATGACGTGCGCCATGAACTGCTGCGCCTGGTCGTAGATGTCGTCGGTGTCGATCAGGATGTCGCCGATGTCGTGATTGAAGTAATCACGGATCGCGCGGATGACGAGCGACGATTCCTGATAGATCAGGAAAGCGCCCTTGCCGCCCTTGGCCGCGCCGTCGATGGCGGTCCACAGCTTGAGCAGGTAGTTCAGGTCCCACTGGAGTTCGGGCGCCGAGCGGCCGATGCCGGCGGTGCGCGCGATGATGCTCATGCCCTTCGGGTACTCGAGCTGGTCCATCGCCTCCTTGAGTTCGGCGCGGTCGTCGCCCTCGATGCGGCGCGACACGCCACCGCCACGGGGGTTGTTGGGCATCAGCACGACATAGCGGCCGGCCAGCGAGATGAAGGTGGTGAGGGCGGCGCCCTTGTTGCCGCGCTCTTCCTTTTCGACCTGGACGGTGAGTTCCTGGCCTTCACGGATCACGTCCTGGATGCGGGCCTGGCTGGCCGACACGCCTTCGGCGAAATACTGCTTGGAGATTTCCTTGAACGGCAGGAAGCCGTGGCGGTCTTCGCCGTAGTCGACGAAACAGGCTTCGAGCGACGGCTCGACGCGGGTCACGACCGCCTTGTAGATGTTGCCCTTGCGCTGTTCGCGCCCTTCGATTTCGATTTCGTAGTCGAGCAGTTTCTGCCCGTCGACGATGGCCAGGCGGCGTTCTTCGGCCTGCGTGGCATTGATCAGCATCCGCTTCATGATGCGTTGTCCTTATATGTATCGTTCTACCGGCTCATGACGAGCCAACGATGCACGGACGACGCCCGCGAAACCAGGGAATTGCCGCTTGGCCCCGGATGCTGTGACTGCCGCGCCAGGCGCGAGCAGGCCTCTCGAGCGTCAGCTCAAGAAGACAGCCGGGGTGGGGGCGCGTGGATGGGCGCGAGCCAGATTCGGTGTTGGGTGACTATCTTTTTGATAGCCGATTGCGCAAGGGTGGCGCGCACTGCGGGCGATTCAATGCCTGAGGCGACTGGTCGAAACCAGGTCGACCAGCGCAGGCATATTTGAATCAGCAGCATCAACACAACAAGGGACTCGCTTCGATCCGCCTGCAGCTTGGAAGCTGCAGGCTGGGTATTCCGTATCGGTGTTTCGTGGGTGTCGGCTTGACTTGGGTGCCTGGCCTGCCACTTTGCGCGATTGCGCGGGGTTTGCGGGCTGGACGCCAAAGCGGCATCGACCTCACAGCATGGTCGTCAGTGCTCTAAACTTCTGTCTAATCAAGCACTTACACGACCGCGCTGGTGAAAAACATTATAGGTGCGAAGAAAAGCCCCGCGGGGGCTCCAAATCCCGCGGATCGACCCGCGGGCGCCGACACCGGCACGCCGCACGCCGCCATCCACTTCCTGACCGTCGACGCCGAATCCGCCGGGCAACGGCTCGACAACTTCCTGTTTCGCCATCTGAAAGGCGTGCCGAAGACGCACGTCTACCGGATCATCCGGTCGGGCGAGGTGCGCATCAACAAGGGCCGTGCCCAGGCTGAAACCCGCATTGAAGACGGTGACCTGGTCCGGATTCCGCCGGTCCGCATCTCGCCGCGCGCCGAAGAGGGCGCCACGCCGCCCGCGCCGGCGCGCGAGTTTCCGGTGCTGCTCGAAGACGAGGCCTTGCTGGCCATCGACAAGCCCGCGGGCGTGGCGGTGCATGGCGGCAGCGGCGTGAGCTTCGGCGTGATCGAGCAATTGCGCACGGCGCGCCCGGGCGCCAAGTTCCTGGAACTGGTGCACCGGCTCGACCGCGAAACCTCCGGCATCCTGCTGGTCGCCAAGAAGCGCAGCGCACTGGTGGCATTGCAGGACCAGTTTCGCGAGCGCGAAACCGGCAAGACCTACCTGGCGCTGGTCGAAGGCGACTGGCCCGCCAACAAGAAGGTGCTCGACGCGCCGCTGGCCAAGTACCTGCTGCCCGACGGTTCGGGCGCCGGTGCCGGCGAACGCCGCGTGCGCGTGGTCGCCAAGGACCACCCCGACGCCATGCGGGCCGTCACGCTGGTGCGCGTGCTGGCCCGCCTCAGCCTGCCGGGCGACGCCACGCCGCTGTCCTTGCTGGCGGTGACCATCAAGACCGGGCGCACCCACCAGATCCGCGTGCACCTGGCCTCGGCCGGGCATCCGATTGCCGGCGACGACAAATACGGCGAGTCCGAGCGCCAGCGCGCCTTGCACAAACTCGGCCTCAAGCGCATGTTCCTGCATGCGTGGCGGCTGCAATTCAACCACCCGGCCAGCGGCGAGCGCATCGCGCTGCAGGCCGGGCTGCCGCCCGAGTTGCATGCGCTGATGTCGCGTGCGGCGCTCGAGGCGATGGCGCAACACCCCACCCCCACGGCCCATGACTGATTCTTCCGCCCGCCCTGCACGTTCCCCTCGCTTCGACCTGATCGCCTTCGACTGGGACGGCACGCTCTACGACTCCACCCGCCTGATCGTGCGCTGCATCCAGGCGGCCGTGGTCGATGTCGGCGGCGCCAAGCCCAGCGAGGACGATGCTGCCTGGGTGATCGGCCTGGGCCTGGCCGAGGCGCTCGCGCGCGCGGCGCCCGACGTGCCCAAGGAAAAGTACCCCGAGCTCGGCGCCCGCTACCGTTACCACTTCCTGCAGCACCAGGACGACCTCGTGCTGTTCGACGGCGTGCTGCCCATGCTCGACGCGCTGCGCGCGCGCGGCCACAAGCTGGCCGTGGCCACAGGAAAGTCGCGCCGCGGCCTCAACGAAGCATTGAAGACGGTGGCGCTGCGCGACCGCTTCGACGCCTCGCGCACTGCCGATGAAACCTTCGGCAAGCCGCATCCGCGCATGCTGCTCGAACTGATGGAAGAGCTCGACGTGCCGGCCGAGCGCACGCTGATGATCGGCGACACCACGCACGACCTGCAGCTGGCGCAGAACGCCGGCTGCGCCAGCGTGGGCGTGGGCTTCGGCGCGCATGCGTCGTCGACCTTCGACGAATTCAAGCCGCTGTACGTGGCGCAGTCGATCGCCGAGCTGCAGGCCTGGCTGCTCGACAACGCCTGAGGGCCAAGGCATGAGCGACTCGCGCATCCCGCTGTGCAATGCCTCGGACCTGGTCGAGGGCGGCAACGCCGTGCCTTTCGACGTGGTCCACGGCGGCGAAACCTGTCGCGCCTTCGCAGTGCGTTTCGAGGGCCTGCCGCATGCGTACCTCAACCGCTGCAGCCATGTGGCGATGGAGATGGACTTCCAGCCCGACCGCTTCTTCGACGACAGCGGCCAGTGGCTGCTGTGCGCCACCCACGGCGCCGTCTACAAGCCCGACACCGGCGAATGCGCGGGCGGGCCCTGCCGCGGCGGGCTCGTGAAGATCGCGCTGAGCGAAGAAGACGGCGTGGTGCACTGGCATACTGACTGGAACCTCCAACCTCTTTCCTTCTGACATGACCGATCCGAATCGCAGGGAACCCCAGGGTTTCGAACCGCTGGAGCCGGCCGTCCCCCTCACGACATCCCAAGACAGCCCCCGCACCATGGCCCAAGATCCCACGCAGCGCCCCGGGTGGGAGCGCGCCACGCTCGAGAAACTCGCGTTCGCCTCCCTGAATGAGCAGAAAGCCACGCGCCGCTGGAAGACCTTCGTGCGCCTGGGCTGGCTGGCCTTCTTCGTGTTCCTGGCCTGGTTTGCGTTCTCGCGCAGCACGCCCAGCACCGCCAAGACCACGGCCCACACGGCCGTCGTCGAGATCAAGGGCGAGATCGCCAACGGCGGCGACGCCAGCGCCGAGTTCGTGATCGCCGCCATGAAGACGGCCTTCGAGGACGAGGGTGCCAAGGGCGTGGTGCTGCTGATCAACTCGCCCGGCGGCAGCCCGGTGCAGGCCGGCATCATCAACGACGAGATCAAGCGCCTGAAGGCCAAGCACAAGAAGCCGGTCTACGCGGTGGTCGAAGAAACCTGCGCCTCGGCGGCGTACTACATCGCCGCGGCCGCCGACAAGATCTTCGTCGACAAGGCCAGCATCGTCGGCAGCATCGGCGTGCTGATGGACGGCTTCGGCTTCACCGGCGTGATGGAAAAGGTCGGCGTCGAGCGCCGCCTGCTGACGGCCGGTGAAAACAAGGGCTTCCTCGATCCGTTCAGCCCGATGAACGACGCGCAGCGCGCGCATGCCCAGTCGATGCTCAACCAGATCCACACCCAGTTCATCAACGTGGTGAAGACAGGCCGTGGCGACCGCCTCAAGCTCGACACCCCGGGCCTGTTCAGCGGCCTGTTCTGGAGCGGCGAGCAGGCCGTCGAGTTCGGCCTGGCCGACCAGCTGGGCAACGTCGACTTCGTGGCACGCGAGGTGATCAAGGCCGAGGAAGTCATCGACTACACGCGCCGCGACAACGTGGCCGAGAAGCTGGCCAAGAAGTTCGGCGCCGCCATGGGCGCGGCCTCGGTGAGTGCGCTGAAGACTTCGCCGGCGCTGCGCTGAGCGCGGCTTTTTTTCAGGCGGCGCTGCTGTCGCCGCTGCCGGTGAACCGGGCCGAGGCCGCCAGCGCGGCGGCAAAGGCCACCACCACATAGAGCGCGGCGGTCAGCGTGCTGACCCGCGCCAGCAGGCCGATCACCGCGGGCCCTGCCATGAACCCCAGGTAAGCGATGGCCGACACGGCGGCAATGCCATTGGCGGGCGCCACGCCCGGCACGCGGGCCGAGGCGCCGAACAGGATCGGCACCACATTCGCGAAACCAACGCCGACGCCTGCGAAGCCGAGCAGTGCGAGCCAGGGCAGGTCGGTCAGCAATACCAGCGTCATCGCCCCCGCCGCGAGGAGGCCACTGCCGCGCAGCAAGGCCGTGGGTGAGAAACGGGCGCGCATCGCATCACCGCCAAAACGTGCGGCTGCCATCGCGGCGGAAAAGCTCGCATAGGCCAGCGCGGCCTGCTGCTGCGGGCTGCCCAGTTCCTGCTGCATGTAGAGCACGCTCCAGTCGTAGATGGCGCCCTCGGCGATCAGCCCCAGCGCGGCCAGCACGCCGAGCACCGCGAGCACGCCGCGTGGCAGACGAAAGCCGTGGTCCGCCGCAGCCGCACCGTCGGCGGGTGCGGCCGGCGTGGGCAGCATGCGCGTCGACGCGATTGCGACCAGCCCGATCATCACCACGGCCACCGTCCACAAGTGGGTCTGCGGCGCCATGCCGGCGGCCAGCGCCGCGCTGCCGCTCGCGGCGCCGACCATGCCGCCGAGGCTGAACATGCCGTGCATGCCGCTCATCAACGGCTGATTGCCGCGCAATTCGAGCTGCGCGGCTTCGGTGTTGATCGCCACGTCGAACACGCTGGTGACCAGGCCGAACACCGCCAGCAGGCCCAGCAGCGCGGCGTAGCCGGGCATCGCGATCAGGCCGGCAATCAACAGTGCGTAGATGCAGCCGCACAGCGCGGCCATGCGGCGCGGGCCGTGGCGGCCGATCCAGCGACCTGCGCTCGTCAGCCCAACCATTGCTCCAGCGCCCGCCGCGAGCATGGCGAGCCCGAGCTGCGCCTCGTCGATGGCGTAGTGCGCCTTGACCGTCGGCACGTGCACGCCCCAGGTCGCGAAGATGAAGCCCGACGCGAAGAACTGGGCGCGCGACGCCCAGCGCGTACCGGCCGTGACGCCCGGCCCCACCCTCAGCGCCCGATCGCGAACACGGCGGGCAGGCGCTCGTCGGTCGTGGCCTGCGGCTTGGCGGCGCGCCAGGCTTTCACCGTCTCGCTGCGCACCTGTGCGGTGGCGAGCGTCAGGCCGCGCGCGACGGCGAGGCGGGTGTTGTGCTGCAACGTCTGCACCAGCGCCTGCAGCAGGGCGGCGTTGCGGTACGGCGTTTCGATGAAGAGCTGCGTCTGGCCGGTCTTGAGTGCGAGCGCCTCGAGCTCGCGGATGCGCGCCTGGCGTTCGCCGCCGTCCTGCGGCAGGTAGCCGACGAAGGCGAAGTTCTGTCCGTTCAGGCCGCTTGCTGCGAGGGCCAGCAGCAAAGACACCGGTCCGGTGAGCGGCACGACGGTGATGCCCAGGTCGTGCGCGGCGCGCGCCACCGACGAGCCAGGATCGGCCACGGCGGGCATGCCGGCTTCGCTCAGCAGGCCGACGTCGTGGCCTTCGAGTGCGGCGGCCAGCAGCGGGCGGGCGTCGAACTGGCCGGCGTGGTCGCCTTTCTTGTGCACCTCGCGCGGCAGTTCCTGGATGTTCTGCGCCTGCAGCGGCGCGGCCAGCGGCACGACGGCGTCGATGCGCTTCAGGTAGGCGCGGGCCGACTTGGCGTTCTCGCAGATCCAGTGCGTGATGCCTGCGGCGGCCTGCAGCGTGCCCAGCGGCAGGGCGTCCTGCAGCGGGGCCTGGAGGTCGCAGCCGAAATCGAGCGGCGCGGGGACGAGGTAGAGCTTGCCTGGGGTGGTCACAGCAGGTCGACCCCCGCGGCGCGCAGCATCCGGCAGGTGCGGATCAGGGGCAGGCCGACCAGCGCGGTCGGGTCGTCGCTGTCGATGGCGTCGAGCAGCGCGATGCCGAAGCCCTCGCTCTTGGCGCTGCCGGCGCAGTCGTAGGGCTGTTCGGCTAATAGATAGCGCTCGATGGCGGCGTCGGAAAGGTCGCGGAACACCACGCGCACGGGAGCGATGTCGCGCTGGACGAAGCCCGTCGCATGGCAGACGACGGCGACGGCGGTCTGAAAGATCAGCGTCTGGCCGCGCATGCGGCGCAGCTGGGCGGTGGCCCGTGCGTGGTCGCCGGGCTTGCCGAGCGCTTCGCCCGCCAGGTCGGCGACCTGGTCGGAGCCGATCACCACCGCCTCGGGAAAGCGTGCGGCCACGGCGTTGGCCTTTTCCAGCGCCAGGCGCTCGGCCAGCGCGCGGGGCGTTTCGCCGTCGAGCGGGGTTTCGTCGACTTCGGGGGCGTGCACCTCGAAGGGCAGATGGAGGCGGCTGAGCAGTTCGCGGCGGTAGCGCGAGGTCGAGGCAAGGATCACGGTGCGTTGCATGCAGCGATTGTGCGTGAGCGACCGGACCCGACCGGCTCGGCGGGTTGCTCGCCTGGGAGGCCGGCCGGCGCGCTAGACTGGGGCGGATGAAGAGAGAATTTGCCCCCGAAAGGCTCAATGTGCCCGCGTTCACCGCGGCGGCTGCCAAGCTGGATGGTGCCGATCCGGTCCCGGGTTTCGCACGCCTGGTCGCCGAACTGGCGACGCCGGCCACCGACGCCGTGGTCCGCTGGGAAGCGACCGGCGAAGAGCGCCCCGGCGCCGACGGTAAGGCGACACCCTGGCTGCACTTGGATGTCGAAACCACCGTGCCCCTGGTCTGCCAGCGCTGCCTGTCGCCCGTCGACACCGAACTGTTCGTGGACCGCTGGTTCCGCTTCGTGGCCGACGAGGCCACGGCCGAGGCGGAAGACGAGGAATCCGACGAAGACTTGCTGGTCGTCAGCCGCGATTTCGACCTGCGCGGGCTGATCGAGGACGAGCTGCTGATGGAAATCCCCGTCATGCCGGTCCACGACGTGTGCCCGACGCCGGTCCGCCTGTCCTCCAGCGACGACGATTTCCAGGCGGCCGAAGAGGCCAAGCCGAACCCCTTTGCCGTGCTCGGTGCGTTGCGTCCGCGCAAGCCCGAAGAGGGCAAGTAGCCCTTTCTCTCTGGCTGGGCTATAATCATGGGCTTCGCGCGCGCCGCCGTGAGCAGCAATGCATACAAGGCAAAGGCAGAACGTGGCATTCCATGCATGCCGCCGGAGCTTTCACCTCATTGCCACCGCTTGAGCCCGCATCCAGTCACCCACCTAACCGTCCAGGAGCCATCATGGCCGTCCAGCAAAACAAGAAGTCGCCTTCCAAGCGCGGCATGCACCGTTCCCACAACGCCCTGGGCGTGCCCGGCATCGCTGTCGAGCCCACCACTGGCGAAACGCACCTGCGCCACCACATCAGCCCGAACGGTTTCTACCGCGGCCGTCAGGTGCTCAAGAACAAGTCCGAAGCCTGATCTCGAATCCCAAGGCCAAGGCCCGAAGCTACTTTTGCTGTAGCGTCGGGCCTTTGTTTTGATGGCTGCGCCTTTTTCTCCCGAACTCACTGCTGCGCCCGCCGCAATCACGCTCGCCGTGGATTGCATGGGGGGTGATCATGGGCCGCGTGTCACGCTCGCGGCCTGCCGCGCGTTTCTCGAGCGGCACAGCGAAGCCTCGTTGCTGCTCGTCGGTGCACCGGCCGCATTGGCGGGGTTTGCCGACCATCCGCGCGCCCGCATCGTGCCGGCCAGCGAAGTGGTCGGCATGGACGATCCCATCGAAATCGCCCTGCGCAAGAAGAAGGACTCTTCGATGCGCGTCGCGATCCAGCAAGTCAAGGATGGTGCGGCGCAAGCGGCCATATCTGCCGGCAACACGGGCGCATTGATGGCGATCGCACGCTATCTTCTCAAGACGCTCGATGGCATCGACCGTCCGGCCATCGCGCCGCAGCTGCCCAATGTGAAGGGCGGGGCGACCACCGTGCTCGATCTCGGTGCGAACGTCGATTGCGACGCCGAAGACCTGCTCCAGTTCGCCGTGCTGGGCTCGGCGCTCGTTTCGGCATTGACCGGCAACGAATCGCCTTCGGTCGGCTTGCTCAATATTGGCGAAGAAGCCATCAAGGGCAGCGAAACCATCAAGAAGGCCAGCCAACTGCTGCGTGCAGCTGCCAACTCCAAGGATCTGAACTTCTACGGCAACGTCGAAGGGAACGACATTTTCAAGGGCACGACCGACATCGTCGTGTGCGACGGATTTGTCGGCAACGTGGCGCTGAAGGCCAGCGAAGGCGTCGCGTCGATGATCGGCGAGTTCATTCGCGTCGAGTTCTCGCGAAACATTCTCACGAAACTGGCGGCTATTGTTGCTTACCCGGTTCTAAAAGCGTTCAAAGGTCGCCTGGATCACCGTCGCTACAACGGCGCGGCCCTGCTCGGCCTGCGCGGGCTGGTGTTCAAGAGCCATGGCTCGGCCGACGAAGTGGCTTTCGGCCATGCGTTGGATCGCGCTTATGATGCCGCTCGCAACAACCTGCTCGATCGCGTGCGGGCCCGCATCGCCCACGCCGCGCCTTTGCTCGCGCGGCAGGAGTCGGCGGCGCCGGCCGACGCGACAGCCCTTCACGCTTGATGACCCCTTTTTCGCGCATTACCGGCACCGGCAGCTACCTGCCCCCCCGCCGCGTCACCAATGACGATCTTGCCAAGGATCTGGCGACACGCGGCATTGAAACTTCCGATCAGTGGATCGTCGAGCGCACCGGCATTCACGCGCGCCACTTCGCGGCGCCCGATGTCAGCAGCAGCGATCTCGGCCTCGAAGCCGCGAAGCATGCGCTGGAAGCCGCCGGCCGCAAGGCGAGCGACGTCGACCTGATCATCGTCGCGACCTCGACGCCCGACATGGTGTTCCCGTCGTCGGCCGCGATCCTTCAGCACAAGCTCGGCATCGCCGGCTGCCCGGCCTTCGACGTCCAGGCGGTCTGCAGCGGTTTCGTCTACGCGCTGACGGTGGCCGACGCGATGATCCGCACGGGCACCGCGCGCTGCGCGCTGGTGATCGGCGCCGAAGTGTTCTCCCGCATCCTCGACTTCAACGACCGCACCACCTGCGTGCTGTTCGGCGACGGCGCGGGCGCGGTGGTGCTCGAGGCCTCCGACGAGCCCGGCATCCTGGCCAGCGACCTGCATGCCGACGGCAAGCACGTCGGCATCCTGTGCGTGCCGGGCCATGTGTCGGGCGGCAACGTGCTCGGCACGCCGCTGCTGCACATGGACGGCCAGGCCGTCTTCAAGCTGGCGGTCCGCGTGCTCGAAGACGCCGCGCGCGCCACGCTCGCCAAGGCGGGCAAGACCGAGGCCGACATCGACTGGCTGATCCCGCACCAGGCCAACATCCGCATCATGGAAGGCACGGCCAAGAAGCTGAAGCTGCCGCGCGAGAAGCTGGTCGTCACGGTGCACGAGCACGGCAACACCTCGGCCGCCTCGATCCCGCTGGCGCTCGACGAAGCCGTGCGCTCGGGCAAGGTGAAGAAGGGTGAGACCCTCATGCTGGAAGGCGTGGGCGGCGGCTTCACCTGGGGCGCGGTGCTATTGAATCTGTAGTGCGTCGCGGCGCCCCGAAGCGGGCGTCGGCGCGGTGACGAAGAAACAACAATGAAATCCTTTGCTTTTGTCTTTCCGGGTCAGGGCTCGCAGGCGGTCGGCATGCTCGACGCCTGGGGCGATCACCCGGCCGTGGTCGAGACCTTGCGTGAAGCCTCCGAAGCGCTGGGCGAAGACATCGGTGCACTGATCAAGAACGGTCCCAAGGAAGAGCTTGCGCTCACCACCAATACACAGCCTGTGATGCTGGTGGCTGGCGTGGCCGCCTGGCGTGCCTGGCTGGCCGAAGGCGGCGCCACGCCGTCCGTCGTCGCCGGCCATTCGCTGGGCGAGTATTCGGCGCTGGTGGCCTCGGGCGTGCTCACGCTCTCGCAGGCCGCACCGCTGGTGCGTTTCCGTGCGCAGGCCATGCAGCAGGCGGTACCGGTCGGTGTCGGCGCGATGGCGGCGATCCTCGGCATGGCGTCCGACAAGGTGGTCGCCGGCTGCGCCGAAGCCACCGCCGCGTTCGGCCCCGGCAGCGCCGAAGTGGTCGAGGCCGTGAACTTTAACGATCCGATGCAGACCGTGATCGCCGGCAGCAAGGCCGCGGTCGACAAGGCCTGCGAGCTGCTGAAGGCCAACGGCGCCAAGCGCGCATTGCCGCTGCCGGTGTCGGCGCCGTTCCATTCGAGCCTGATGAGGCCCGCGGCCGAAGCCCTGCGCGAGAAGCTCGCGAGCGTGGCGCTGGCCGCGCCGCAGATTCCGGTGCTCAACAACATCGACGTGGCCGTCGAGACCGATGCCGGCCGCATCCGCGATGCCCTGGTGCGCCAGGCTGCCGGTCCGGTGCGCTGGGTCGAGAGCGTTCAGGCCTTGAAACTGCGCGGTGCAACCGCCATCATCGAGTGCGGTCCCGGCAAGGTGCTGGCCGGCATGGTGAAGCGCATCGCCCCCGAACTGGAAGCCGCGTCGGTGTACGACCCGGCCACCCTCGCGGACGTCCGACAATCGCTCGCCGGCTGAACGCCGCCAGGCCCCGATACTTTTTCTCTTTTATGAGCACTCCCAAATTCGAAGGCCAGGTCGCCCTGGTCACCGGCGCAACGCGCGGCATCGGCGCTGCCATTGCGCTCGAACTCGCGCAGCGCGGCCTCAAGGTCGTGGGCACCGGCACCACCGACGACGGCGCTGCCAAGATCACCCAGGCGCTGAGCGCGTTCGACGGCCGCGGCCGTGCGCTCGACGTGAACGACGGCGCTGCTGTCGAAGCCCTGATCGACGAGATCGTGCAGGCTTACGGCGCGATCCATGTGCTGGTCAACAACGCCGGCATCACGCGCGACACGCTCGCCATGCGCATGAAGGACGACGACTGGGATGCGGTGCTCGACACCAACCTCAAGGCCGTCTTCCGTCTCTCGCGCGCGGTGATCCGCCCGATGATGAAGCAGCGCTATGGCCGCATCATCAGCATCACGAGCGTGGTGGGCGCGTCCGGCAATGCCGGCCAGGCCAACTACGCGGCCGCCAAGGCCGGCGTGTCGGGCATGACCCGTGCGCTGGCCCGCGAACTCGGCAGCCGCAACATCACGGTCAACTGTGTCGCGCCGGGCTTCATCGAAACCGACATGACGGCCAGCCTGCCGGAAGCCCAGCAACAGGCGCTGCTCTCGCAGATCCCGCTGGGCCACCTGGGCAAGCCGGCCGACATCGCGCATGCGGTGGCCTACCTCGCATCGCCGCAGGCCTCGTACGTGACGGGGCAGGAACTGCACGTCAACGGCGGCATGCACATGTAGCCGAAAGGCGCAATCTTTTTCCGTACCGGAGCGCGGGGCAAATGCCACGGGCCGCCCGGCTAAAATCCACCAGTTACCTACAACCCTTAGAGGGAATCAAATGAGCGATATCGAAGCACGTGTCAAGAAAATCATCGCCGAGCAACTCGGCGTGGAAGAGTCCCAAGTGACGAACGAAAAGGCTTTCGTGGCCGACCTCGGCGCTGACTCGCTCGACACGGTCGAACTCGTGATGGCACTCGAAGACGAGTTCGGCATCGAGATCCCGGACGAAGACGCAGAGAAGATCACGACGGTGCAGAACGCCGTCGACTACGCCACCAAGAATCAAAAGGCCTGATCGGCCAGCTGACACTGCAACGACGGCCGGCGGCTCTTTTTTCAACCGCCCGCGCCGCTCGGCAGCTGTCCAGCGCTTCCAGAAAGGTTTGCCGGCATGACCAAACGCCGCGTCGTCGTGACCGGACTCGGTTGCATCGCTCCTGTCGGAAACACCGCAACCGAATCCTGGACCAACCTGTTGGCCGGGAAGTCGGGCATTGCGAACATCACCGCGTTCGATGCAAGCGCCTTCGCCTGCAAGTTCGCCGGTGAGGTCAAGGGTTTCGACATCACCCAATACATCTCGGAGAAAGAAGCGCGTCACATGGACCGCTTCATTCATCTGGGACTCGCCGCCGCCATCCAGGCGGTGCAGGACAGCGGACTGCCGACCGGCGACGCGCTGTCCTATGAAAAGGCCGTGCGCATCGGCTGCAACATAGGCTCGGGCATCGGCGGTCTGCCGATGATCGAACAGACGCACGGCGAGTACGCGAGCCGCGGCCCGCGCCGCATTTCGCCGTTCTTCGTGCCGGCGTCGATCATCAACATGATCTCGGGCCACGTCTCGATCAAGTACGGCTTCAAGGGCCCGAACATCGCAGTGGTTACCGCCTGCACCACCGGCCTGCATGCCATCGGCACGTCGGCACGCATGATCGAGTACGGCGATGCCGACGTCATGATCGCGGGCGGCGCCGAATCGACCATCTCTCCGCTCGGCATCGGTGGCTTCACCGCGCCTCGCGCATTGAGCACCCGCAACGACGATCCCGCCACGGCCTCGCGCCCGTGGGACAAGGACCGCGACGGCTTCGTGCTGGGCGAGGGCGCCGGCGTGCTGGTGCTCGAAGAGTACGAACACGCCAAGGCGCGTGGCGCGAAGATCTATGCCGAGGTCTCCGGCTTCGGCATGACCGGCGACGCGTACCACATGACCGCGCCCGACGTCGACGGCCCGCGCCGTTCGATGGCGATGGCATTGGCCAATGCGGGTGTCAACGCCGACGAGGTCCAGTACCTGAACGCGCACGGCACCTCGACGCTGATTGGTGACCTCAACGAGACCAACGCGGTCAAGCTGGCGTTCGGCGATCACGCGAAGAAGCTCGTCGTCAATTCGACCAAGTCCATGACCGGCCACCTGCTGGGCGGCGCGGGCGGCATCGAATCGGTGTTCACGGTGCTCGCGCTGCATCACCAGAAGAGCCCGCCGACGATCAACATCGTCAACCAGGATCCGGAGTGCGATCTCGACTACTGCGCCAACGAGGCGCGCGATCTGAAGATCGATGTCGCGGTCAAGAACAACTTCGGCTTCGGCGGCACCAACGGCACGCTGGTGTTCAAGCGCGCTTGAGCGTCGCTCTCCCATGCACAGCGCACCGTCGGTGACCTATCCGGTGGGGCGCACCCGCGGCGCGACCCGGATTCTTCTGGCCCTTTGGACTCTGGGCGTCTGCTGCGCGGGCGCGGCCTGCTATCTGTTCGATAGCAATGGCTGGCGCCAGTTGTTGCTGCTTCTCAGCGTCGTCTTTTCCGGTGTCGCGGCAGGTTTCGGCCTGCGGCGCGACGGGGTGGCGACGCTGCATTTCGATGGATCGCATTGGTCGCTGACCGGTGCCGATCCGACGCGCGGCGTGCTCGCCGCGCGCGCCGTGGTGGCGCTCGATTTCCAGTCGCTGCTGCTGGTCCGCCTGGCCGAACCCGGCCGCGCGGCCCGCTGGGTCTGGCTCGAGCAGCGGGCCATGCCCGAGCGCTGGCGCGACGTGCGCCGCGCGGTCTATGCGCGGCCCCCGGCGGCCGAGCCGGCCGGCGATCCCTGGCGCGCGACCGCTCCGGCCGATGCGCCCTGACCCGTTTCGATGACCACTTCCCTGCCTCCCGTGCCTCCGGAGTCCGCGCTGCCCGATGAGGCGGCGCAGGCGCCGCGCCCGGGTGAGGTCGATTTCCAGCTGGTGCAGCGCACCGTCGCCGGCGACCAGAAGGCGTTCGAGCTGCTGGTCATCAAGTACCAGCGCCGCATCGAACGCTTGATCGGACGCATGGTGCGCGACGTCGACCTGATCGAGGACATCGCCCAGGAAACCTTCATTCGCGCCTATCGTGCGCTGCACCAGTTCCGCGGCGAGGCGCAGTTCTACACCTGGCTGTACCGGATCGCCGTGAACACCGCCAAGAAGGCGCTGGTGGACATGAAGCGCGATCCGACCGTCTCCGAAAGCGCACTGCGTTCGTCCTCGGACGACGAAGATGAAACTTACCGTCCTGGAAACGAACCAACCAGCGATGAAACCCCCGAATCGGTCATGGCGGCGAATGAAATCGCCAGTGCCGTCGAGGCTGCCATGGAAGCGCTCCCGACCGAGCTGCGCCAGGCGGTCACGCTGCGCGAGATCGAGGGGATGAGTTACGAAGAGATTGCCGAGGTCATGGATTGCCCGATCGGCACGGTGCGCTCGCGTATTTTCCGGGCGCGCGAGGCCATTTCGGCCAGGGTCAAGCCGCTGCTGGACAACCAGTCCGGCAAGCGTTGGTAGATCAGCAGGTGAATGACATGAATCAGACGATGACGGTTCGGGAACAGGTGTCCGCACTGGCGGACGGCCATTTGCAGGGCGAGGCGTTCGCGCGTGCGATCGAATCCGTCTGCGCGGAGGACGACTCGCGCGACGCCTGGCATGCGTACCACGTGGTGGGCGACGTGCTGCGCTCGTCGGCGCATTCGCGCTGCAGCGACACCTCGGCCTTCCTGGCGCGTTTCCAGCAGCGGCTGGCGCAGGAGCCGGTCGTGATCGCTCCGCCTGCGGCCGTGGCGCCGCTGGCCGCCGTGCCGGCCGCGATGCCCGTGCGGCAACGCGCCGAAGCGGCCAACGAGCCGGTGTTCCGCTGGAAGCTGGTGGCCGGCGCCGCGTCGTTGATGGCCGTGGCGGCCATCAGCTGGACGCTGGTCGGCAACGGTGCCGCGGTGCCGAACGGCGGTGCCCAACTGGCCGCGGTGCAGCCGCCCGTGGCGAACTCGGTGCTGGCGGCCGCGGCCGGTGGCAGCGAGCTGCCGGGCAACGGTGCCCTGACGCCGACCCGCGTGCTGGTCGGCAGCGGCAATCCGCAGGTCATGCTGCGCGATCCGCGCCTCGACCAGCTGCTCGAAGCCCACCAGCAGGCCGGTGGTGCATCGCAAATGCCGTCCGGTTTCCTGCGCAACGCCACCTTCGAGGGCCCCACGCGCTGATTGCGCGACCGTCGCCGCCTGCAATGACCGTTGTTCACATGCCGATTTCCGCACGCACCCTGGTGCTCGCGTTTGCTGTTCTTTGCCTGGGGCAGATGGCCACCGCGCAGACCCGCTACGGTGCGGCGAACACGAAGAGCGTGCCCTCGGCGCAGACCGACGAACCGCCGGCCATGGGCGTGACCGAGTGGCTGCAGCGCATGCATGCGGGCGCACGGCAGCGCAGCTACGTGGGCACCTTCGTGGTGTCGGCGCCAGGTGGCGATCTGTCGAGCGCGCGCATCTGGCATGTGCGCGACGGCGATCACCAGCTGGAGCGCATCGAAGCGCTGTCGGGCCCGCCGCGCTCGACCTTCCGGCGCAACCGCAACGTGATGACCTTCCTGCCTGAGGCGAAGGTCGTGAAGGTCGAGAAGCGCGAGAACCTCGACCTTTTCCCCAACCTGCCCGACAAGCCCGATTCGTCGGTGGGCGACTACTACGACGTGCGCGCCATCGGCAAGGACCGCGTCGCGGGCTTCGACGCCGACGTGGTGCAGCTGGTGCCGCGCGACGGCCTGCGCTTCGGCTATCGCATCTGGAGCGAGCGGCGCTCCGGCCTCGTGGTGAAGCTCCAGACCGTCGACAGCGACACCCGCGTGGTCGAGCAGTCGGCGTTCTCCGAACTGCAGCTCGATGCGCCCGTAAAGGCGCAGGCGCTGGCGCAGATGATGGCCAACACGAACGGCTACCGCATCGAGAAGCTCGAACTCGAGCGCAGCACCGCGCAGGACGAAGGCTGGATGCTGCGCACACCCGTGGCCGGATTCAAGCCCCGAAGCTTCTTCCGGCGCCCCGCGCTGCCCGCCGGCGACGGCAAGCCGCCCAAGCCCGAGGCGACCACCGTCCAGTGGACCTTCTCCGATGGCCTGGCGACGGTCTCGCTCTTCATCGAACGCTACGATCCCACGCGCACGCCGGGCGACGGCGTGCTGACCATCGGCGCCACCAACGCGATCCGCCGGCGACTGCCCGCACCGGCCAGCGACTGGTGGCTGACCGCGGTCGGCGAGGTGCCGCAGCAGACGCTCAATGCCTTTGCCCAGAGCCTCGCGCGCACGCGCTGACGGGCGATAGGCTGACGCCGTGCAGGCGTTCGGGCTGAACCAAGCCGGCGCCGGGTACTCATAGCCTCTGTCGTTATTTGCAGCTCTGTTCTTTTGGAAAGACAACCGATGATGTTCAAAGTCGAGGGACACAAGCTTCGTTCCGGTCTGCTGGCCTTTGCGCTGGCGCTGACGGCCGGCGCCACTTTCCTGCCGGTCGAGTCGGTGCATGCGCAGACGCGCACGCTGCCCGACTTCACCGACCTGGTCGACCAGGTCGGTCCGTCTGTGGTCAACATCCGCACCGTCGAGAAGGTCGCGCAGCGCGGTGGCGGCAACGGCGAGATGGACGAGGAGATGCAGGAGTTCTTCCGCCGCTTCTTCGGCCAGCCGCTGCCAGGCACGCCGCGCCAGGGGCCGCGCCCGAACCGTCCGCAGCAGGAAGAAGAGCGTCCGCGCGGCGTGGGCTCGGGCTTCATCCTGACGGGCGACGGCTACGTCATGACCAACGCACACGTGGTGGAAGACGCCTCCGAGGTGCTGGTCACGCTGCCCGACAAGCGCGAGTTCAAGGCCAAGATCATCGGTGCCGACAAGCGCACCGACGTGGCCGTGGTGAAGATCGAAGCCACGGGCCTGCCCGCGGTGAAGGTGGGCGACATCTCCAAGCTGCGCGTCGGCGAGTGGGTGATGGCGATCGGTTCGCCCTTCGGCCTGGAGAACACCGTCACGGCCGGCATCGTGAGCGCCAAGCAGCGCGACACGGGTGAGTACCTGCCGTTCATCCAGACTGACGTGGCCATCAACCCCGGCAACTCGGGCGGCCCGCTGATCAACATGCGCGGCGAAGTGGTGGGTATCAACAGCCAGATCTATTCGCGTTCGGGCGGCTTCATGGGCATCTCGTTCTCGATCCCGATCGACGAGGCCATCCGCGTGAGCGAGCAGCTGCGCACCTCGGGGCGCGTGTCGCGCGGGCGCATCGGCGTGCAGATCGACCAGGTCACCAAGGACGTGGCCGAGGCCATCGGCCTGGGCAAGGCGCAGGGCGCGCTGGTGCGCGGCGTCGAAGCCGGTTCGCCAGGCGAGAAAGCCGGCGTGGAGCCGGGCGACGTCATCACCAAGTTCGACGGCAAGGCGATCGAAAAGCCGAGCGACCTGCCGCGCCTCGTGGGCAACACCAAGCCAGGCACCAAGAGCACGCTGACCGTGTTCCGCCGCGGCAGCTCGCGCGACCTCAGCGTGACCATCGCCGAGATCGAGCCCGACAAGCCCGCCAAGCGCGCGACCGACCGCGACGAGCCGGCTGCGAAGCCGTCTGCTTCCGCGGCTCTCAAGTCGCTCGGCCTCGCGGTCAGCGACCTCAGCGATGCGCAGAAGAAGGAGTTCAAGCTGAAGGGCGGCGTGAAGGTCGATGCCGCCAACGACGCCGCGGCGCGGGCCGGCCTGCGCGAGGGTGACGTCATCCTGGCGGTGGGCAATCTCGAGGTGGCGAATGCCCGCGAATTCGAGGCGGCGGTCGCCAAGGCGGACAAGGCCAAGTCGCTGAGCGTGCTCTACCGCCGAGGCGACTGGGCGCAGTACGCCTTGATCCGACCCGCACGCTGATACGGCGGCGGCGTCAAGTGGCCCCACCCGGCAGTCGGGTTTGGGGCCATTTTTTCGAGGTGTTTACGACGCTTCGGCGCCGGCCTCTAAAAAAATCCGAGGCCTCGAAAACGCCAAGATTTGTTTGCGATCACTAACTTATAAAAGGGCTAAGGACGAATTTCGGTAGAATAGACAGCTCCTGGCGGCCAGTCAGCGCATAAAGAGGGCGATGGCCTTCACGATGCGAGATGTCACACAGCCGTCCACCGGTGCTCCACAGATCGCCCACAAGTTGTTCAGCTACTGCTCCACCGATCCTGTTGATAAGTTGTGAGTATCTTTGATGTTGTGGACCTGCAACGAGCCCTTTGGACCCTGTTCCCGGATGTACGTGCTTCCCTTTTTGCCTACAATGAAGTTCCAACTACTGCAGTTGCCATTGCTTGTTGGTTCAGGGCGCGTCTCCAGAAGACGCGCCCTTTTTTCTTGGCCCCGCCCCTCGGCGCCCGAGCCAATTCAAGTACTTAAGCGTTCCCGTTGATGAATCACATCAGAAATTTTTCGATCATTGCGCACATCGATCATGGCAAGTCGACGCTCGCAGACCGTTTGATCCAACGTTGCGGCGGCCTCGCGGAACGCGAGATGGAAGCGCAGGTGCTCGACTCGATGGACATCGAAAAAGAGCGTGGGATAACCATCAAGGCGCAGACCGCCGCGCTGCACTACAAGGCACGCGACGGACAGGTCTACAACCTCAATCTGATCGACACGCCGGGCCACGTCGACTTCTCGTACGAAGTGAGCCGCTCGCTGTCGGCATGTGAAGGCGCATTGCTCGTCGTCGATGCATCGCAAGGCGTTGAAGCGCAGACGGTGGCCAACTGCTACACCGCGCTCGACCTCGGCGTCGAAGTGATCCCGGTGCTCAACAAGATCGATCTGCCGAACGCAGACCTCGACAACGCGCGCACCGAGATCGAAGACGTGATCGGCATCGACGCGACCGACGCGATTCCGTGCTCCGCAAAAACCGGTGTCGGCATCGACGACATCCTCGAGACCATCGTCGCGCGCATGCCCGCGCCGCGCGGCAATCCCGACGGCCCGCTGCGCGCGATGATCATCGACAGCTGGTTCGACGCCTACGTCGGCGTGGTCATGCTGGTGCGTGTGGTCGACGGTCGCCTCGTGAAGGGCGAGCGCATCAAGATGATGGCGTCGGGTGCGATGTACAACGCCGACAGCATCGGCGTCTTCACGCCCGCCAACGAAGCGCGCGCGTCGCTCGAAGCCGGCGAGGTGGGCTACATCATCGCGGGCATCAAGGAGCTGCAGGCGGCCAAGGTCGGCGACACGGTCACGCTGATCCGGCCCGGCACTGGTGGCGCGGCCGCCACGGCCACCGAGGCGCTGCCCGGCTTCAAGGAAATCCAGCCGCAGGTGTTCGCGGGCCTGTACCCGACCGAAGCCAGCGAGTACGACTCGCTGCGCGACGCGCTCGAGAAGCTCAAGCTCAACGATTCGTCGCTGCGCTACGAACCCGAAGTGAGCCAGGCGCTGGGCTTCGGCTTCCGCTGCGGCTTCCTGGGCCTGCTGCACATGGAGATCGTGCAGGAGCGCCTGGAGCGCGAGTTCGACCAGGACCTGATCACGACCGCGCCCAGCGTGGTCTACCAGGTGGTGCGCAACGACGGCGAAGTGATCATGGTCGAGAACCCGTCCAAGATGCCCGACGTCGGCAAGATGGCGGAAATCCGCGAGCCCATCGTCACCGTGCACCTGTACATGCCGCAGGAATACGTCGGCTCCGTCATGACGCTGGCCAACCAGAAGCGCGGCGTGCAGCTGAACATGGCCTACCACGGCCGCCAGGTCATGCTGACCTACGAGATGCCGCTGGGCGAAATCGTGCTCGACTTCTTCGACAAGCTGAAGTCGGTGAGCCGCGGCTACGCCTCCATGGACTACGAGTTCAAGGAGTACCGCGCCTCCGACGTGGTGAAGGTCGACATCCTGCTCAACGGCGACAAGGTCGATGCGCTGTCGATCATCGTGCACCGCAGCCAGTCGCAGTACCGCGGCCGGGCGGTGGTGTCGAAGATGCGCGAGATCATTTCGCGCCAGATGTACGACGTGGCGATCCAGGCGGCCATCGGGGTCACGATCATTGCGCGTGAGACAATCAAGGCACTTCGCAAGAACGTGCTCGCCAAGTGCTACGGCGGCGACATCTCCCGCAAGAAGAAGCTGCTCGAGAAGCAGAAGGCGGGCAAGAAAAGAATGAAGCAGATCGGCTCCGTCGAAGTCCCGCAAGAGGCCTTCCTCGCGATTCTGCAAGTCGAAGACTGATCACCACGAACATGGCATACCTCACCACCCTGGTTCTCGCGGCGTTCGCCAGCTACGTCGGCGCCTGGTATTTCGGCGCGCTCGAAGGCAACTTCGCGCTGTTGCTGTTCGTGGCCACGGTGGTCACCGGGGTCTACTGGCTGGCCGAGCGCTTCTACTTCCTGCCGCAGCGCGAACGCGCCGCCGCCACGCTCGAGAGCTCCATCGCCGAACGCAACACGCGGCTGGCAGGGCAGGGCATCACCCAGGTCGACACCACCGACGCCAAGGCCAGCGAGCGCCTGCTGATGCAGCCCTGGTGGCTCGACTGGACCGCGGGCCTGTTCCCCGTGATCCTGGTGGTGTTCCTGCTGCGCTCGTTCCTGTACGAGCCCTTCAAGATTCCCTCGGGCTCGATGATGCCCACGCTGCTGACCGGCGACCTGATCCTGGTCAACAAGTTCACCTACGGCCTGCGCCTGCCGGTCGTCAACACCAAGCTCACCGACGGCACGCCGCTGGCGCGCGGCGACGTGGTGGTGTTCCGTTACCCGCCCAAGCCCAGCATGGACTACATCAAGCGCGTGGTCGGCATCCCGGGCGACGAGGTGGCCTACCTGAACAAGAAGCTCACGATCAACGGCCAGCCGGTGGGCAAGGCCCCGATCGCCGACTACCTCGATGGCGAGTCGATGCGCATCCTGAAGCAATTCGACGAAGACCTGGGCGGCAAGCAGCACAAGATCCTCAACGACGAGAACGCCCCCGCCTTCGTGCCAGGGGCCAGCGACTTCCCGTTCCGCGAGAACTGCCGCTACTCGGTCGAGGGCGTGGTGTGCAAGGTGCCCGAAGGCAACTACTTCATGATGGGCGACAACCGCGATAATTCGGCCGATTCCCGTTTCTGGGGATTCGTACCGGACAAGAACATCGTGGGCAGGGCCTTCTTCGTCTGGATGAACTTCGGCGATCTCGGTCGCATCGGTCCGTTTCAATAATTAATCAACAGTCAACGTTACTGTTCGAGGGGTAAGAGGGCATGAGAACCAACAGTCGGTCCGTCCGTGGCAGTGCCGCGCACCAGCGCGGCATCTCGTTCATCGGCCTGGTGTTCGTCGCGGCGGTGCTGGGCTGTGTGGGCGTTGTCGTCGCGCAGGTCATTCCGACGCTGATCGAATGGCAGGCCATCGACAAGGCCGCCAACAAGGCCAAGGAAGGCGCCACGGTGCCCGAGATCCGCGCGATCTTCGACCGCGCCCAGGCCATCGACGACTTCAAGTCGGTCAGCGGCCGGGACCTCGAGATCAAGAAGGTGGGCGACAAGGTCGTCGTGTCGTATGCGTACGAGCGCGAGATCCCCCTGTTCGGGCCGGCCTACCTGACGCTCAAATACAAGGGCACGTCCCGCTGACCGCGGTGTCGAACAAGAAGGTGGACGGCAGCCTCGTCGCGCTGCAGGCGCGCCTTCAGTACACGTTCTCGGACCCGCGTCTGCTCCAGCTCGCGCTCACGCACCGCAGTTTCTCGGCCGACCACAACGAGCGCCTCGAGTTTCTCGGCGATTCGGTGCTGAACCTGGCCGTCTCGCACCTGCTGTACATCCGTCTCTCGGAACTGCCCGAGGGCGACCTGTCGCGCGTGCGGGCCAACCTGGTCAAGCAGGACACGCTGCACCGGCTCGCGCTGGGACTGGCGCTGTCGCCGCTGTTGCGCCTGGGCGAAGGCGAAGCCCGCTCGGGCGGCCCGAACCGGCCCTCCATCCTGGCCGACGCGCTCGAAGCGCTGATCGGCGCGGTCTACCTGGACGCCGGCTTTGCCGCCGCGCAGGCGCTGGTGCACCGGCTCTACGAGGCGGTCGAGATCAATCCGCGCATGGAAGCCGCCGCGAAAGACCCGAAGACCGAATTGCAGGAATGGCTGCAGGGCCACAAAATGAAGCTGCCGGTGTACCGCGTGGCAGCGACGCTGGGTGCAGCGCACAAGCAGACCTTCGATGTCGAGTGCGAGGTGCCCGAGCTGGGCCTTCGCGAGCGCGGCATCGGCGGCTCGCGCCGCGCCGGCGAGCAAGCTGCCGCGGCCGCCATGTTGATCCGGCTCAAGGCACGCGGCGCCGCGTGAAATCAGAATGAACGATGTAACCAATCCCGCAGCGGGACCCGAAGACACCGCAGGCGACACGCCTGCCACCGGGCCGCAGCACTGCGGCCTGATCGCCATCGTCGGCAAGCCCAATGTGGGCAAGTCGACGCTGCTCAATGCGCTGGTCGGCCAGAAGATCAGCATCACCTCGCGCAAGGCGCAGACCACGCGCCACCGCATCACCGGCATGCGCACGCTGGGCGTCACGCAGTTCGTGTTCGTCGACACGCCGGGTTTCCAGACCCTGCATGCCAACGCGCTGAACAAGTCGCTCAACAAGACCGTGCAGGGCGCGGTCGGCGACGTCGACCTGATCCTGTTCGTGGTCGAGGCCGGTAGTTTCACGCCGGCCGACGAGCGCGTGCTCAAGCTGCTGGGCAAGGGCATCCCCACGGTGCTGCTGGCCAACAAGCTGGACAACGTGCACCGCCGCGGCGACATCGCGCCGTGGCTGCAGACGATGCAGGCCAAGCACAGCTTCGCGGAGTTCGTGCCGATGTCGGCCAAGAACTCGAAGGACGTCGAGCGCCTGTTCGGCATCTGCGAGAAATACCTGCCCGAGCAGCCCTGGTTCTACGACGAAGACGAGCTCACCGACCGCAGCGAGAAATTCCTCGCCGGCGAACTGGTGCGCGAAAAGCTCTTTCGCCTCACGGGCGACGAGCTGCCCTACACCTCGACCGTCATCATCGACAAGTTCGAGGAAGAGCCGCCCCAGAAGAAGGGCCAGAAGCGCCTGCTGCGCATCGCCGCCACCATCGTGGTCGAGCGCGACGGCCACAAGGCCATGGTGATCGGCGACAAGGGCGAACGCATCAAGCGCATCGGCATGGAAACCCGCGTCGAGCTCGAGAAGCTGGCCGACGCCAAGGTGTTCCTCGAGCTGTGGGTGAAGGTGCGCTCGGGCTGGGCCGACGACGAGGCGCGCGTGCGCTCCTTCGGCTACGAATGAAGTGGCTGCCGCTCATCGCGTTTCGCATGAACCGGCTTACGTGCTCCATCGCTACGACTGGAGCGAGTCGAGCCTGATCCTCGAGGTCTTCACCCGCCACCACGGGCGCATCGCGCTCGTGGCCAAGGGGGCGAAGCGGCCGAGTTCCAATTTCCGTCCCGTGCTGCTGCCGCTGCAGCCGCTGCAGCTCAACTACGGCGGCGACGCCGAGATCCGCACGCTGAAAGGCGCTGAATGGATGGGCGGCCACGTCATGCCGACCGGCGAGGCGCTGCTCTCGGGCTACTACGTCAACGAACTCCTGCTGCGCCTGCTGGCGCGCGACGACGCGCACGAGGCGCTGTTCGACGCCTACGCCGGCGTGGTGCAGGTGCTGGCCGGCGACCACGCGGGCGCCCAGGCCGCGACGCAGGCCGCCGCGCTGCGTGCCTTCGAGCTGCTGCTGCTGCGTTCGGTCGGCCTGCTGCCCTCGCTCGACGTGCAGACGCTCACCCTGGAGCCGCTGGCGGCCCGCACGCGCTACACCCTCGTGCCCGAAGCCGGCCTGCGCCAGGCGGCCAAGGACGAGGCCGCGCTGCCCGGCGCCGACTGGCAGGTGCTGCAGAGCGTGCTCGACGACCGCACCCCGTTCACCGCCACCCTGCGCGAGGTCGCGACGATGAACGCCGGCAGCAACAGTGCCCTGCGCAACCAGCTGCGGGCCTTGCTCAACTACCATTGCGGCGTGACCACGCTGCGCACGCGGCAAATGATGAGGGATCTGCAAGCACTATGAGCACTTCTTCGGGCGATGCCGGTACCACGGCCCTGTCAGTCAATCTCAACAAGGTCGCCTTGGTGCGCAACACGCGCCACCTCGGCATCCCGAGCGTGGTGGGCGCCGCCCAGGCCTGCCTGGCGGCGGGCGCGCAGGGCATCACCGTGCATCCGCGCCCCGACGCGCGCCACATCCGCGCGCACGACGTGAGCGACCTGTCGGAACTGCTCGCCAAGGACTGGCCGGGCATCGAGTTCAACATCGAAGGCAACCCCTTCCACAACCTGATGGACTTCGTGCGCGAACTCAAGCCGCACCAGGCCACCTTCGTGCCCGACAGCGAAACCCAGTCGACCAGCGACCACGGCTGGAGCTTCCCGGAAGACGCCGAGCGCCTGCGCCCGCTGATCGCCGAAGCCAAGGCGCTGGGCGTGCGCGTGAGCCTGTTCATGGACCCGATCCCCGAGATGATGGCCGCCGTCAAGGCCGTGGGCGCCGACCGCGTCGAGCTCTACACCGAAGGCTACGCCGCCTCGCGCGGCACGCCGCAGGAAGCCGCCGTGCTCGCGCGCTACGTGGCCGCGGCGCAGGCCGCCCATGCGGCGGGCCTGGGCGTCAATGCTGGCCACGACCTGAGCCGCGACAACCTCACGCCGTTCCTGCGCGCGGTGCGCGGCGTGCACGAGGTGTCGATCGGCCATGCCTTCGTCGCCGATGCGCTCGAACTCGGGTACGCCGCGACCACGCGCGATTACCTGCGCTGCATCGCCGACGCCGCATGATCTACGGCATCGGGACCGACATCTGCGATGTGCGCCGCATCGCGGCCACCTTCGAGCGCCAGGGCGAACGCTTCGCCCGCCGGGTGCTGAGCGACGCCGAGTTCGCCATCTGGCAGGCCCGCGCCGCGCGCTGGCCCAAGCGCGGCCTGAGCTACCTCGCCACGCGTTTTTCCGCCAAGGAAGCCTTCAGCAAGGCCATCGGCCTGGGCATGCGCATGCCGATGAGCTGGCGCCTGTGCGAGATCGCCAACCTGCGCAGCGGCAAGCCGGTGATCGTGCTGCACGGCGAACTGAAAGACTGGTTCGAGGCGCAGGGCCTGACGGCGCACGTGACCGTCACCGACGAAACCGAGTACGCCGCCAGCTTCGTGGTGGTGGAAAAGGCCTGAACGAATCTCCGGCGCCGTTGCGCCTTGCCGACCGATCGACCGACATGACCGAACTGAACCACGCGCCGCTCCTCATCGATGTGGCCGGCACCGAACTCACCCCCGCCGACCGCCGGCGCCTCGCGAACCCGCATGTGGGCGGCGTGATCCACTTCACCCGCAACTGGCAGGATCGCGCGCAGATGACCGCGCTAAACGCCGAGATCAAGGCGATCCGGCCCGATCTGCTGATCTGCGTCGACCACGAAGGCGGTCGGGTGCAGCGCTTTCGCACCGACGGCTTCACGCGGCTGCCCTCGATGCGCAGCCTGGGCGAACTGTGGATGCACGATGCCCTGCGCGCCACGCAGGTTGCCACCGCTGCCGGGCAGGTGCTGGCCGGCGAGCTGCGCGCCTGCGGCGTCGACTTCAGCTTCGCGCCGGTGCTCGATCTGGACTACGGCGGCAGCAGCGTGATTGGCGACCGCAGCTTCCACCGCGACCCGCGCGTGGTCGCGCTGCTCGCCAAGAGCGTGATGCACGGCATGCTGCAGATGGGCATGCGCAACTGCGGCAAGCACTTTCCGGGGCACGGTTTCGTGCAGGCCGATTCGCACGTCGAGATTCCGGTCGACCGGCGCAGCCTGAAGGCCATTCTGGCCGACGATGCGCGGCCCTACGACTGGCTGGGCGGCACGCTCGCGGCCGTGATGCCCGCGCATGTGATCTACCCGAAGGTCGACAAGCGGCCGGCGGGTTTCTCGTCGAAATGGCTCAAGGCAATCCTGCGCCAGCGCTTCGCGTTCGACGGCGCCGTGTTCAGCGATGACCTGAGCATGGAGGCAGGGCGCTACATCGATGGCGAGCTGCTGAGCTACACAGATGCGGCGTTGGCTGCGCTCGAAGCCGGATGCGATCTGGCGCTGTTGTGCAACCAGAGTGTGGGAGACGGGCGTTTGCTGGACGACTTCCTCGACGGATTCGAGGCTGCCGTGCGCGCGGGCCGATGGCAGCCGGACACGAACAGCGAAGCGCGCCGGCAGGCGCTGCTGCCGACGGGCGCCGCACCCGACTGGCAGACGCTGGTCGCCTCGCGCGGATACCGCGACGCAAGGCGGATCGTGGACATCTGAGCGCTGCTGTCCCGCCAATCCAGAGCCCGCCATGCCCCTGTGCCTCAGTCTTTTTCAGCGCATGGATGAGGCTGTGCTGCGCAACCATGCGCACTACTGTCGCCTGTTTGGCTACCCTCACCAATGGCTGGAGAGCGACAAGCTGATCCATCCGGCGCTGCGTGCCAGCGCCAAGTACAGCCAGATCCTTCGCCATTTGCGGACGCTGGACGAGGGTGACTGGCTGTTTTTTCTCGATGGCGATTCGGTGATCTTTCACCCCGTGGCCATCGACACCCTGGTGCAAGGCTTCGACCTGCTCGCGGCGGAAGGGCCGCCAACCGACGGTCGACCGGGTCCGGCCATGACCAACACGCTGGTCGTGCGCAACACGGCGGCCAATCGGGCGTTGCTGCACCAGCTGATCGTGGACTCGGGCCATGTCGTTGCACTGGAGTCTGACCGGCTCGACGAGACGGCACGGCTGCGTCCAGCAGGACTGCTGGCGTGCAATGGCATCGTGGCCGATGTCTACTTCAACGTGTCCTGGCGCATTGCGCAGTGGCACAACGCGCGGGTCTTCGTGGTCAATCTGGCGCCATTGCCTGTTCCGTTGCCAGGCGGTGGATGGCGCGACGAGGTCCTGCACGACGTGAACCTGCAGGCCTTGCTGGTGCGCGAAGTCAACGGCGCGCTGATGCACGGTCGGCCCGTACTGCAGCCACCCCAATACCCCTCGCTTGGCGACGAACCTCTCAGCAGCCTCAACCCCGGCGCACGCATCGCGTTTGTGACGCTTTACACCCACCACGTGCAGACCTATGCCCGGGTCTCGGAGCACAACGTGCGCCGCTACTGCGACGTGCACGGCTACGCGTATCACGTGTATCGCGAGGTTCCCCACGAGATCGGACCGGGCATCAACGGCTCCTGGGTCAGGAGCTGGCTGCTGCAACAGCACCTGCCAGATCACGACTGGGTGATCTGGGTCGATGCCGATGTGCTCTTCTTCAACCAGTCTCGTCCGATCGAGCCCCTGCTGCAGGGGCGTGACCTGCTGCTGGCCAAGGATGTGGGCGCGTGGTTCTTCAATTCCGGCGTGATGGGGTTCCGCAGTACGCCGCGCAACCTCGAATTGCTGGCGCAGATCTGGTCGCGGATCGGCGAGGTGGCCGACAAGTCGGGCGTCTACAGCAGCATGGGCGACCAGTACTACACCAACGAGGTGTTGAGCCAGGCGTCGCTCCTGGACGAGCGCAGCGTGCTCGACAACCTGACCATCAACACGCCACCCTTGCTTGCAAGCGAAGACACGTTGCTCGTGCATTTCGTGAGCCTCGCCGAGCCTTATCGGTCCGTGTACATGGCTGCGATGGACGCCGCGTCGCAGCAGGTCCGGTAGGCAGGCACGACGCCGGCGCATTGCCACAAGCTGGGAAGCACACGCTACCACCAGATTCTTCCGATCACGGCTGACAAGCTCCCTGAGCGCAGCAACGATCTTTACGACGTGGTGATCCTGGGCGATGTCATCGAGCACATGCTCCACTCGCAAGGCCGCGACCTGCTGGAATTTCTCAACTACCGGTCGCGCTATCTCATCGTTTCCGCACCGGAATGGGACATGACAACTGGGCCGGGCCCGGCCTGGCCGAGGTGGTGAGTGCGGTCAAATGGGGCCGGACTTTTCAACGGACATTCCAGCGGCCAGAAGCTGCCGGTCAACCTGACGATTCGCGACACGCGCTACAAGGAACAGACCGACGGGCACAATGTGGTGCTGTATCGCCCCCTCTGACAAGCGTTGTCCCATGGCCGAAGCCGACAAGATTTCCCTTCGTGATATCGACATCATCGTCTCCTACCGGGAGGCGAATGAAGAGCGGCGAGAGAACCTCTACGCCGTGCTGGCGCATCTGGGCCGCACCTATACCGACTACCGGTTGTGGTTGATGGAGGCTGCGCCGACTCCGCGCTTCGAGTGGCAGAGGTTGAACGATCCGAAGATCCGGCATGTCTTCATCCACCACGACGGGCCGTTTCCCAAATCGATGCTCTACAACACGGGCGTTCGGCTGGCCCGCAGCCCTGTCATCTGCTTTCATGACGCCGACTCCATTGCCCAGCCGTCAACGCTGCGCGGCTGCGTCGATGCGCTGCTGGACCGCGGCGACAGCGACGTGCTGTGCCCTTACTGGAACGTCATCAACATTGCCGGCGAGCTCAAGCGCAATTTCATGCAGTCGCCCGACTACGCATGGTTCGCATCGATCAACGCGGAGCAGTTGCCTGCGGACACCAGCGTGCTGTACTCGAATGCCAACGGGGGCATTGTGCTGTTCAAGCGCAGCGAGTACATCCGCGTCGGCGGATACAACGCGCGCCTGGAGGGGTGGGGCGGCGAGGACGATGAACTGCTGCGCAGGGCGGGGCGGCTGGGGTTGCGCTGGCACTCGATACCCGTGCCCCTCTTCCATTTGCACCACGACTCGGGTTCGCGCAATGCATTGATCGAGAGCATCCGCGACTCCGACAACTTGCGCGCGTCGAACGCCATCGAGAGCATGTCGCAGGAAGAGTTGGAAACACTCGCGCGTGAGCTGGCCGATTTTTTTCGCTGAAACCGAGCGGCAAACCCGCCTCAACCGTCGACTGAATCAACGCGCAGCCTGGTTCTCGCGCCAAGCGAAGAATTGTTTCAATGCTGGCTGAATGAACGAAGCCTGGGACTTCGCGGTAAATAGCCGATGCCCCAGGTCGGCGCGTTCGCGCAACTGCTCGGGCGTGGAAATCAGTCGCTCTGCTGTGTCGACCAGCTGCTCGTAGGGGACGCCGAAAAGGCCCTGACGCAACTCGGTGCGCAATTCGCTGTCATCGTAGATCTCCGTGAGGATGGCTTTCCTTGCGACAAATCCTACGGCCAGCCGCGGAAGCTCCACGGTTCGCGTGGTGTCAAGATAGCTCACATTGAGCATCAACTTGCTTCGCATCAGGAGCGCAGACCTCTCTTCGGCAGGAATCGAGTGATGTGCTTCGACACGCAACCCTCGCTCGCGCATTTCATCGAGAAGGCGATGTCGCCGCGCATTCAGGCTGCCGAAGAAAAGCACATCGATGTCTTCCACGGGAGGGGCCTGAGCTTCCGGCGGTGCCAGGATCGCCCCGGCCTGGTAGCCGAGTGGAACCAGGCTGGCGTGCGGTATGCCGAGTTCCGCGTACCTTCTAAAGTTCAGCTCGCTGTACTCCCACACGTAGCTGTTACGCAGAACTTCCAGATAGATCGGATTGAAGGCGTTTCCACCCTCCACGAGTTGCTCGATATTCACGACGATGCAGTTCGGCGCCAGATGAGCGAGATCCTTCCACTTCAGCGATGCGGCCCCGAACATGATGATGTTGACCCGAGCCGCATCG
The DNA here is from genome assembly GCF_059423125.1 of Variovorax sp. GW531-E2. Classification (NCBI taxonomy): domain Bacteria; kingdom Pseudomonadati; phylum Pseudomonadota; class Betaproteobacteria; order Burkholderiales; family Comamonadaceae; genus Variovorax; species Variovorax sp. GW531-E2. The sequence goes on from NZ_JBWKXQ010000008.1 coordinate 140,988, forward strand.
ATCTGGGCGTAGTTGCACGTGACGTCGTACCCGAGCTCGCACAATCCCAGCCGGAAGCCTTCGACGATCTCCCCGACCATTTGCGGGTCACCGACAGAAGTGAGATGCAGTTTTGGATTCATTGAAGGATCACGCGCTAGGGGCGCTGCCTGCGAGCAAAGGTGTCGGGGCGGGCTCGATCAAGATTTTCGTTGGTCACAGCATTTTTCCTGCAAAACCCGTTGATGCCTTTGATCAGGAGTTTCATTTTTTCACTCCTCGCAGTCACTCGGGATCTTGCCCAACGCCTGCGAGCTGAAAAAGTTTACGCCCCGTTTGACTCGGCGGCCAGACGATGAGCGTGGCCGTTCGATGCCCAGAGCGGCGTTCCGTCTGAATCCAGGTGCGTCAGATACAGCCGCAAGTCGAATTCAAGCTGCCGATAGTCCGGCTCCATGTGCATGCACAGCGCGTAAAAAGCCTTGTCGTGGTCGCGTTCCTTCATGTGCGCGAGCTCGTGCACGACGATCATCCGCAACAACGCCAGGGGCACGTCCTTGAACAGGCTCGCCACCCGAATCTCGCGCTTGGCCTTGAGCTTCCCGCCCTGCACGCGCGACACCGTGGTGTGCGTGCCCAGCGCATTGCGGATCACGTGCAGCTTGTTGTCGAACATCACCTTCGACAGCGGGGCGGCCTTGCGCATGAACTCGTTCTTGAGTTCGGTCACGTAGTCGTAGAGTGCGCGATCGGTCTGGATGCCGTGCACGCCGTCGGGATAGCGCTTGCCGAGCAGCACCCCCAGCTTGTCTTCGGCGACCAACTGGCGGACCTGGTCCAGCAGGGGCGCCGGATAGCCCGCCAGGTACTTCATGCGCGACGGCGCTCCGTGTGCGCCGCGCAGGCCAGCCCTGTGGCCACGCCGCCGAACAGGTCGCCTTCGACCAGGTTCACGCCCGCAAAGCTCTTGCGCAGGGCGTGCTGGAATGGCCGCAGCGCCGAGGAGCCGCCGGTGAGGTAGATCGCATCGAGGTCGCTGCTGCGCAAGCTGGCGCGCTTGACGCACGCATGTGCGCAGGCGATCACGTTCTCGAGCGGGCCGGCCAGCTGCTGAGCCATATCGTCCGGTGTGAGCGAGGCCACCAGCCCGCGCTCGGCGCAGGAGAGGTCGATGGCTGTCGCCGCGTCGGTCACTGACGCATCGATCTTGGCCGCTTCCACCGCGCTCGCGATGCGGTGGCCGTGCCGTTCTTCGAGCACGGTCATCAGCCGGTCGTGCAACCGCGTGTCGCTGTAGCTCGTGCGCAGGTCTTTCGCCTGGCGCACCGCCTTGGCGGCGTAGAGCCAGTTGATCAGGTGCCAGGACGAGAGTTCGAAGAACACCTTGCTCGGCACCTCGCGCCCTTGCGGCCCGGTGTGGCGAAAGCCGAACTGCGGCATCACGCGTTCGAGGTTCAGGCGCTGGTCGAAATCGGTGCCGCCGATGTGCACGCCGCTGGTGGCCAGCACGTCGTCGGTGCGGTCCTCGCGTGCAGCTCGCTCGGGTCCGACGCGCACGACGGTGAAGTCGGAGGTGCCGCCGCCGATGTCGACGATGAGCACGATCGACTCTTTCGTGATGCGCTGCTCGTAGTCGAAGGCGGCTGCGATCGGTTCGAGCTGGAAGCCGATCTCGCGAAAGCCCGCGGCGCGCGCCGCGTGACGCAGGCTTTCCTCGGCGCGTTCATCGCGTTTCGGATCGTCATCCACGAAATGCACGGGTCGCCCGATCACCACGCGCTCGGGCGTCTGGCCGAGCTCGCGGCTGGCGCGCACGGCCAGTTCGCGCAGGAAGCGCGCGATGATGTCCTCGAAGCTCACCAGGCCGTCGTAGATCGCCGTCTTTTCCTGCATCAGCGCGCTGCCGAGCAGGCTCTTCAGCGAGCGCATCAGGCGGCCTTCGGTGCCCGAGAGGTACTGGCCGATGGCGTCGCGACCGAAGTGGGTCGTGCGGTCTTCGGCGTTGAAGAAGATCGCGGTGGGCAGGGTGGTGGCCGCGCCTTCGATGGGCAGCAGGCGAGCCACGCCGTCGACCCGGCAGGCCACGGCGGAGTTGGAGGTGCCGAAGTCGATGCCGATCGTCGGCAGCGACGACGGTGACAACACGCTCAAGATTCCCTGCGCAGCGCCGGGAACAGGATCACGTCGCGGATGCTCGGCGAATCGGTCAGCAGCATCATCAGGCGGTCGATGCCGATGCCGCAGCCGCCAGTGGGCGGCATGCCGTATTCGAGGGCGCGCACGAAGTCGTGGTCGTAGAACATGGCTTCGTCGTCGCCGCTGTCCTTGGCGGCCACCTGCGCGTTGAAGCGCGCGGCCTGGTCTTCGGCGTCGTTCAGCTCGCTGAAGCCGTTGCCGAATTCGCGGCCGGTGATGTACAGCTCGAAACGCTCGGTGACCTCGGGGCGCTCGTCGTTGGCGCGTGCCAGCGGCGAGATCTCGGTCGGGTGCTCCATGATGAAGGTCGGCTGCCAGAGCTTCTCTTCCACGGTCTCCTCGAAGTACATCACCTGCAGGCTGGCGAGGCTGCGCTGCGAGAGCTTGTCTTTTTCTTCGCTCAGGCCGAGCTTGCGCAGGGCGTTGATGAGCCAGGCAGTGTCGTCCACGCCATCACCGGCGTCGGTGTGCTTGAGGATCGCTTCGCGGATCGTCAGGCGCTCGAAGGGCTGCGTCAGGTCGACGGCCTTGCCGCCGTAGGTGAGCTGCTGCGTGCCCACGGCCTTGTCGGCGATGGTGCGGATCAGCGTCTCGGTGAAGTCCATCAGGTCGCGGTAGTTCCAGTAGGCCGCGTAGAACTCCATCATCGTGAACTCGGGGTTATGCCGCACCGAGATGCCCTCGTTGCGGTAGCTCCGGTTGATTTCGAACACACGCTCGAAGCCGCCGACGATCAGGCGCTTGAGGTACAGCTCGGGCGCGATGCGCAGGAACATCTCCTGGTCGAGCGCGTTGTGGTGCGTCTTGAACGGCTTGGCGTTCGCACCGCCCGGGATCGGGTGCAGCATGGGCGTCTCGACTTCGAGGAAGTCGTTGGCCACCATGAACTCGCGCAGCGCGCTCACGGCCTTGCTGCGCGCGGTGAAGCGCACGCGGGCCGACTCGTCGGTGATCAGGTCGACATAGCGCTGACGGTACTTCTGCTCCTGGTCGGCCATGCCGTGGAACTTGTCGGGCAGCGGTCGCAGGCTCTTGGTGAGCAGGCGCAGGCGGCTGACCTTGATCGACAGCTCGCCGGTCTTGGTCTTCATGAGCGTGCCTTCGGCACCGAGGATGTCGCCGAGGTCCCAGCGCTTGAAGTCGGCGTACGCCTCTTCGCCGATGGCGTCGCGCGTCACGTACAGCTGGATGCGGCCGGTGGCGTCCTGCACGGTCGCGAAGCTGGCCTTGCCCATCACGCGCTTGAGCATCATGCGGCCGGCCACGCTGACGGCGACGGCCTGTGCTTCCAGGGCTTCCGGCTCGGTGCCGCCGTGCTGCTCGACCAGCGCCGCGGCGCGGTGGCCGGGCTTGAAGTCGTTCGGGAACGCGACCCCCTTGCCTTCGGTCTGCGCCGTGCGCAGCAGCTTGAGCTTTTCGCGGCGTTCGACGATGAGCTGGTTGTCGTCGACGGCGGGTGCAGAGGAGGGGGCTGCAGCGGGCGCGGGAATGGGAGGGGTGAGGTGATCGGACATGAGGAGCGGATGAGGCGCAACCGGAGCGTGCGCGAGCCCGGCATTTTAGCCGATCGCTTTCGAATGAAACCGCTCCTGAGCGCCCGTCAATCCTGCACAAGACGCTATAAAAAAGGAAGCAAACTATTCAGTGATGCCGGTGCGCGCCAGCAGGTCGCTCACCAGCTCCAGGCGCATCAGCGGGCTGTCGAGTTCCATCAGCCGCTGCTTCAGCGCAAGCTGCATCGGCACCAGCTCGCACCAGCGGTTGGCCACCCACCCGCAGTCGTCGAGGCGATAGGGCGCGCCGATCGGCAGGCGCACGGTGTCGCCCTGCGCGTGGCGGCGCTCTTCGAGGGTGTCGATCAGGCGGCGCAGCGCGGTGGCGGTGTGGCGCAGGTCGTCGGGGATGTCGAGCGCGACGTCGTCGGCAATGGCCTCGACCTCCGCGACCCACAGGCCGTGTTTCTGCAGCTCGCTGCTGCGCACGCGAAAGCGCTGCGTGCCGACGCATTCGATCTGCAGCAGGCCGCTTTGCGGCGCGTCGAAGGTGCGGATGTCGGCGAGCGTGCCGACGGCGGCAAAGCTCTCGGCTTCGGCGCCGGCCTTGCGCACCTCGGCGCCGCTCGTCAGGCTGACCACGCCGAAGGGGGCGCCGGCCTTGCGGCACTTGCCGATCATGTCGAGGTAGCGGACCTCGAAGATGCGCAAGGGCAGCAGGCCGCCGGGGAAGAGAACCGTGCCGAGTGGGAACAATGGCAGTGAATGCAAAAGGGGTTGTGTCGTCATCGAAGAACCTTGCGTGGCTATCATCGCATTCCGCTCACGGCTGCGCCCCATGCTCTATCAGATTCCTTCGTTTCTTCTCGACGTGATCGTCGGCCTGCTCGGCGGCGCCTGCCTGCTGCGCCTGTACATGCAGTACCACCGCGTGCCCTTCGGCAATCCGCTGGGGCGTTTCGTGTTCGCCATCACCGACTGGATCGTGCTGCCGCTGCGGCGCATCGTGCCCGCGGTGAAGCGCTGGGACCTCGCGAGCCTGATCGCGGCCTGGCTGCTGGTGATGCTCAAGTTCCTGGTGCTGTGGCTGCTGGCCGGCAGCCTGGCGCGAATCACGGCGCTGCCGTTGGTGTCGCTGGTCGGCCTGCTGCAGCTGGCGGTGTCGGGCCTGACGGCGCTGCTGGTGGTGTACGCGGTGCTGTCGTGGATTCCCGGCGCCTCGCCGATGCTGCTCGACCTGATCTCGCGTCTGGCCGAGCCGCTGGTGCGGCCCTTCCGCCGCTTCATTCCGCTGATCGGTGGCGTCGACCTGTCGCCGCTGGCCGCCATCGTGGTGCTGCAGGTGGTGGCGATCGTGCTGGGCAACCTGCTGGTCTTCGCGTTCCGGCTCGGCGCCTGACGCGTCGGGGTACCCCAGACAGCAAAACGCCCGCACCGCCTTTCGGCGTGCGGGCGTACAGGCCAGGGCCTGAAACGGTCAGAGCACCGCGTCGGCCGGCTGACGCAGCAGCATGGCCAGCGTGCTGGCGATGGTCTTGCGCAGTTCGCGGCGGTCGCTGATGAAGTCGATCGCGCCCTTGGTCTGCAGGAACTCGGCGCGCTGGAAGCCTTCGGGCAAGGTCACGCGCACGGTCGACTCGATCACGCGCGGGCCGGCAAAGCCGATCAGCGCCTTGGGCTCGGCGATCACCACGTCGCCCACGAAGGCGAAGCCGGCGCTCACGCCGCCCATGGTCGGGTCGGTCAGCACGCTGATGTAGGGCAGGCCTTTCTTCGCCAGGCGCGTGAGCGCGGCGTTGGTCTTGGCCATCTGCATCAGCGAGAGCAGGCCTTCCTGCATGCGCGCGCCACCGGTGGCGGTGAAGCAGATGAAAGGCACCTTCTGCTCGATGGCGGTCTCGACGCCGCGCACGAAACGCTCGCCGACCACGCTGCCCATGGAACCGCCCATGAACTCGAACTCGAAACAAGCCACGACCACGCTGATGCTGTGGACCGAGCCGCCCATGACGACCAGCGCGTCGGTCTCGCCGGTGTTCTCCAGCGCTTCTTTCAGGCGTTCGGGGTACTTGCGGCTGTCCTTGAACTTCAGGGCGTCGACCGGCAGCACTTCCTGGCCGACTTCGTAGCGGCCTTCGGCGTCCAGGAAGGCATCCAGGCGCGCGCGGGCGCCGATGCGGTGGTGGTGGCTGCAGCTTGGGCAGACGTTCTGGTTGTGCTCGAGGTCGGTCTTGTACAGAACGGTCTCGCAGGCCGGGCATTTGATCCACAGGCCCTCGGGCACCTGGCGGCGCTCGGACGGGTCGGTTTGTGCGATCTTGGCGGGTAGCAGTTTTTCAAGCCAGCTCATGGGGGCTCCTTGTGAGGGCAGTGATTATCGACCAGCCGCGTTCTTGGCCGTGGCGGCCGGCAGGGCGTCGAGCGCCTCGCGGATGCCGGCCAGGAATTCGCGCACCGTGGGCACCACGTTGTCGCGGGGCTGGTCTTCGATGAGTTGAATGATCTTGGTGCCGATGACCACGGCGTCCGCCGCCGAGCCGATGGCCTGCGCCGTGCGCGCGTCGCGGATGCCGAAGCCCACGCCGACGGGGATGCTCACGTGCTCGCGGATGCGCGGGATCATGCGCCCGACCGCCTCGGTGTCGAGGTGGCCGGCGCCGGTCACGCCCTTGAGCGACACGTAGTACACGTAGCCGCTCGCGATGCGCGCCACCTGCGCCATGCGCTCGGCGGTGCTGGTGGGGGCCAGCAGGAAGATCAGGTCGATGCCGGCGGCTTTCAGGTCGGCGGCGAAGTCCTCGCATTCCTCGGGCGGGTAGTCGACGACCAGCAGGCCATCGACGCCGGCCGCGGCCGCGTCGCGGATAAAGGCCTTCTTGCCGTGCACGAGGTCGTAGCGCTCGACCGGGTTGGCGTAGCCCATGAGCACGACCGGCGTGGCCGTGTCTTTGGCGCGAAAGGCGGCCACCATGGCGAGCACCTGCTTCATGCCGACGCCCAGCGCCAGCGCGGCCTCGCCGGCCTTCTGGATCACGGGGCCGTCGGCCATCGGGTCGGAGAAGGGCACGCCCAGCTCGATCACGTCGGCACCCGCCTCGACCATGCCGTGCATGAGCTCGGGCGTGATGTCGGCGAAGGGGAAACCGGCGGTGACGTAAGGGATCAGCGCGCGGCGGCCTTGCGTTTGCAGGGCCTGGAACTTGGCGGCAATGCGGCTCATCACTTGCCTCCCTTCACGCTCAGACCGCGCATCGAGGGGCGGTCGTAGAAATCGACACCCGACAGGTCGGCGACGGTGCCGATGTCCTTGTCGCCACGGCCCGAGAGGTTCACGAGGATCGACTGGTCGGGGCGCATGGTCTTGGCGAGCTTCAGGGCGTAGGCCAGGGCATGGCTGGATTCGAGCGCGGGAATGATGCCCTCCGTGCGGCACAGGTAGTGGAAGGCTTCGAGCGCCTCGACGTCGGTGATGCCGACGTACTCGGCGCGGCCGATGTCGGCCAGGTAGGCGTGCTCGGGGCCGACGCCCGGGTAGTCGAGGCCCGCGCTGACGCTGTGCGTCTCGGTGATCTGGCCGTCGTCGTTCTGCAGCAGGTAGGTGCGGTTGCCGTGCAGCACGCCGGGGCTGCCGCGCAAGATCGAGGCGGCGTGCTTGCCGCTGTCCAGGCCTTCGCCGGCCGCTTCCACGCCGATGAGGCGCGTGCCTGCGAACGGGATGTAGGGGTGGAAGATGCCGATCGCGTTGCTGCCGCCACCCACGCAGGCGACCACCACGTCGGGCTGCTTGCCCTCGGCTTCACCGGTGATGCCGTCGGCCGCCAGCATGGCGGGCATCTGCGCGATGCACTCGGTGCCGATCACGCTCTGGAAGTCGCGCACCATCGTCGGGTAGGGGTGCGGGCCTGCCACCGTGCCGATGATGTAGAAGGTGTTTTCGACGTTGGTGACCCAGTCGCGCATGGCCTCGTTGAGCGCGTCCTTCAGCGTCTTGCTGCCCGATTCGACGGGCACGACGGTCGCGCCCAGCAGGTTCATGCGGTAGACGTTGGGGCTCTGGCGCTTCACGTCCTGGCTGCCCATGTAGACCACGCATTCGAGGCCGTAGCGCGCGCAGATGGTGGCCGTGGCCACGCCGTGCTGGCCGGCGCCGGTCTCGGCGATCACGCGGGGCTTGCCCATGCGGCGCGCGAGCATCGCCTGGCCGATCACGTTGTTGATCTTGTGCGCGCCGGTGTGGTTCAGGTCTTCGCGCTTCAGGTAGATCTGCGCGCCGCCCATTTCGCGGCTGGTGCGCGCGGCGTGGTAGATCGGCGAGGGGCGGCCGACGAAGTGCTTCAGCTCGTAGTGGAACTCGGCCAGGAAGGCCGGGTCGTCCTTGAACTTGGCGTACGCGTCGCGTAGCTCGTTGATCGCGTGCGTGAGCGTTTCGCTCGCGAAGGTGCCGCCGTAGGGGCCGAAGTGGCCGCTGGCGTCGGGTTGCTGGTAGTCCTGGAATTGGCTTTGCATGGTTCTCGATCGATGGGCCGCAGCCCGAATGCGATCGGGTGCGGCGGCTAACTGGAGAAGGACGAAGCGTCGGCTGCCGAGGCCTTGACAGTGTTCGCCGCATCTGCGGCTCTCACGGCGGCGACGAATGCCCGGATCTTTCCGGCGTCCTTGAGGCCCTTGTGCCCGGGACCGTCGATTTCGACGCCCGAGCTCACATCAACGGACAGCGTCTTGCAGCGCGTCCGCAGGCTGTGAATGCCATCGCTCACGTTTGCAGGTGTGAGCCCACCACTCAAGACGAGGTGAGCGTCGACGGCGGGTGGAAGAAGTGACCAATCGAAAGCCTTGCCGCCTCCGCCATAACCTTCGACATGGGCGTCGAGCAGGATGGCCTGGGCGCGGGAGTAATCGGACGCGTATTTTACGAGGTCGAAGCCGGCCCCGGCAGCCCCCAGCGGAATCCGGGCGGCGCGCATGTAACGAAAGCGTCCCGGGCCGGTGGCTTCCTCGCACTGTTCGGGCGTTTCTTCCCCGTGGAATTGCGCGATGGCGCCTTTCACGCGGGCCAGGGAGGCCAGGACTTCGGGAGCGTCCGCGTTCACGAACAGCAGCACAGGCGTGATGAAGGGCGGCAGGCGCGAGGCCAGTTCGGCGGCGCGCTCGGCGCTCACGGCGCGCGGGCTCTTCGGGTAGAGCACGAAGCCGATAGCGTCGGCGCCGGCCTCGACCGCCGCGTCCACGTCGGCCTCACGCGTGAGGCCACAGATCTTGATGCGGGTGCGCGGGGCGAGGGGGGCGGGAGATGTCATGGCGGGCCATCATACGAAGCCCGCTCGCCCTGGAACGTGGCCTCGGCCGGCAGACCCCACTTGGCGTCGTACAACGGGCCGAGGAAGTACAGGCCGTCGGCGGAGAAGGTGGGCGCGGCGACCTTGCGGCTGCGCGCCTCGAGCACCTCGGTGATCCATTCGGGCCGTTCATCGCCGCGGCCGATGCGCACCAGGCTGCCCATCAGGTTGCGGATCATGTGGTGCAGGAAGGCGTCGGCCTCGAACTCGAAGTGCCAGCGGCAGCGCTCGCCGTCGCCCACGCGCGTGATCTCCAGGCGCCGCAGGTCCTTGACCGGCGAGAGGGCCTGGCAGGCCGAGGCGCGGAACGAGCTGAAATCGTGCCGGCCGACCAGCAGGGCCGCCGCGGCGCGCATCGCATCGCCGTCGAGCGGGTACATCGACCAGCCGACCCGGCCCGCGTCGAGGCTGGGCCGCACGGGCGACTGCGAGAGCACGTAGACGTAGCGGCGTGCCAGGGCGCTGGCGCGGCAATGGAATTCGGCGGGCACCGGGTGCGCCCACTGCACCGCGATGTCGTCGGGCAGGTAGCGGTTGGTGCCGCGCATCCAGGAGAAAGGGTCGCGTTCGATGTCGGTGTCGAAATGCACCACCTGCATCAGCCCGTGCACGCCGGCATCGGTGCGGCCGGCGCACAGCGTGCTGACCCGGCTGCCGGCGGGCAGGCCGGCGAACTTCGCGAGGGCGGCTTCGAGCTTGTCCTGCACCGTGCGGCCCGAGCGCTGGCTCTGCCAGCCCTCGTATGCCTGGCCGTTGTAGCGGATGCCGAGTGCCAGCCTCACGAAGCGATCAGAAGGGCAGTCGGCAACCGGCTCAGCGCAGTTCGGCGAGCAGCTGCTTGGCTTGCGACTTGAGGTCGCCGGCGCTCTCGGCTTCGACTTCCTCGACCAGCGAGCGCGCGCCTTCGACGTCGCCGATGGCCTGCAGTTCGCGGGCCAGCGAGAGCTTCACGGCGTGCGGGTTGTCGTCGCCGTCGTCGTCCAGGGCGGACGGCGAGGTGGCCACGGCCGCAGAGCGCGGTGCTTCGGCGGCGGCGGAGCGGGCCGGCAGGCCGGCGAGGGCGCTCATGTCGAACTCGATGAAGCCCGAGTCGGCAGGCAGCGTGTCGCGCAGCATGGCCGGGCGGGTGTTGTGCTCCGCGTCGTTCAGCGACGAGGGGCGCGTATGGGCCGTCAGCGCGCCGGGGGCCGTGTCGAAATCGTTTTCGAGATCGACAGGTGCCGCGGCGTGGCCGTTGCTCAGCGGGGCCGGTGCGGCCGTCGGCGCGTAGACCGACTTCGGCAGGCTGGCACCCACCGGAGCAGGTGCCGGTGCGGGCGGCTGGGTCAGGTCGAGGTCGAAGTCCAGCGGTGCGACCGAGGGCATGAAGGCCGGCGGGGCCGACGCGACGGGCGGTGCGGCCGGGGGCGGCGGCGCCACGACGGCGGCTGCGACGGCGGCAGCCGGCTTGGCGGCGGCTGCCAGCGCGCCGGCGAATGCGGCGGTTTCGGCCTGGCTGGCGCCACGTGCGGTGCCCGTGCCCGATTCGTACAGCGGGTTGCCCGGATCGAGGTCCTTGCCCATGTCGACCACGCGGTTCCATTCGGAGCCCGCGCCATTGGTCAGCTTGTGCACTTCGGTGGCCAGGCCATCGAAGGCGCGCACATCGCGGCGCTTGGCGTGGATCTCGAGCAGCTTGAGGTGGATGGCGGTGCGGTCCGGGTTCAGGCGCAGCGCTTCACGCAGGATTTCCTCGGCCTGCAGGTCGCGGCCGTAGGCCAAGTAGACGTCGGCTTCGGCGACCGGGTCGACATCGCCCGCGTCGAGTTGGCTCGGCGAGTACGACAGCGACGACACGGTGGAATCGCCGCGGTTCTTGGTGTCGACCGATTCGCCGCCGCTGGCGCCGAAGAACGAGTCCTTGGGAATGCGGCTCTCGAGGAACACGCTTTCGCTCATCTCTTCGCGACGGCGGCCCAGCACGCGGTACAGCAGGAAGCCGACCAGCAGCGCAATCAGCGCGGCGCCGGCGAGCATCAGCGGGTTGTCGAGCAACTCGTCGAGGAAGCTGCGTTCCGGCGGGGGCGGCGGTGGTGCGGCCTTGACCACGGGCTTGGGTGCGACGATGGGCGCGGCGGCTGCAACTGCAGCGCTGGCAGCGGCTGCCACGGGCAAGGCGGCTGCGTCGGTGGCCGATGGTGCGGTGGCTGCGGCGGGTGCTGCAGCGGAGGCCGCAGCGACCGGGGGCGTTGCAGCGGGAGCGGCTGCCGGCGCCGGCGTTGCCGGTGCGGTGGCTGCGGCGGCAGGGGCCGCGGCGGGCGCAGGAGCGGCCGCTACCGCTGGCGTCGGCGTCGGCGTCGTGGCACCGGTCAGCGGTGCGGGAACGGCGATGCCGGGCGTGGTGGCCGGCGCTGCGGGCGCGGCGGCGGCAGCGGACGATCCGGTGCCCGTGCCGGTACCGGCCTTGAGCTTGTTCAGCTCGTTGATGTTCTTCGTGAGCTCGGCGACGCGGTTGCTGCTGTCCTGCGCCTGGCGGGCCTGCGCGACCTTTTCGTCGGCGGCGCGTGCGGCGGCGTTGCCTTGCGACACTGTGAGCTTGTCGGGGGCGCTGGCGGCGGCATTGCGGTCTTCCACGCTGGCCTGCAGCTTGCCCGAGGCCTGGCGGCTCGCGGCGGCCACGTTGGTGGTCGGGGCGTTTTCGGCGAGGCGCTGGCGGTAGCTGCCGAAGTCGCGGCTTTGTGCGGTGATCGTGCGGCGTGCGTCGGCGGCCGGCACGGCGGCCGCTGCGGCAGCGTTCGGCAGGTCGAGCACGGCACCGGCCTTCATCCGGTTGACGTTGCCGCCGACGAAGGCGTCGGGGTTGGCGTTCAGCAGCGCGACCAGCATCTGGTCGAGCGAGACATCGGCGGGCTTGTGAGCGGAGGCGATCTTGCCGGCGGTGTCGCCGCGGCGCACCGTGACTTGCTCGCCGCTGCCGCCGCTGGGCGCGGCGACGGCGGCACGTGCCGGCGCAGGAGCCGGTGCGGTCGCAGGGGCCGGTGCAGCCGCAGCGGGTGCAGGCGTTGCAGCGACTGCAGGCGCAGGCTCGCGGCGCACGCGCGGGGCGGGCGCGGGGCGCTCGACCGGCGTGGCGATCTGCGGTGCGATGGGCGCGACCGGTGCGGCTGCCGCCTGGCGCGTGGCCGGCGGATCGAGCAGCACGGTGTAGTCGCGCACGATGCGGCCCGAGGCGCCATTGGCTTCGAGCAGCAGGTCGATGAAGGGGTCGTTGAGCGGACGGTTGCCGGCCAGGCGCACCACGTACTGGCCGCCGGCGCGGCGCTGCAGCGTGGCTTTCACATCGCCCAGGGCCGCGTTGTACGGGATGCCTGCGTTCTTGAAGGCTTCGGCCGTGGCGATGTTGATCTTCAGGCCTTCCGCCTCGTTGGCGGCCATTTCAGTGACATCGATCTCGGCGCGCAGCGGTTCGCCCAGTGCCGACTGCACCCGCAGCGGTCCCAGCGCGAAGGCGCTGGCGTCGGCGCTGGCCAGTCCCAGCGTCAGGGCCGCAGCGGCACCCAGGATGGAAAGGCGCCAGCCATTCGACGGCAGGGCGGGGCGGGCGGCCGAAGGGCGGGCCGCGGGCAACAGATGTCTTGTCATGCTGATAGGGGCGGCTCAGGCCCTGAATTTGTAAGAGGACGTTAGCATCATCAACATGCACTGACAAGGCAATGCGCCTGATCTACCCAGTGCGCGCATACTTCCGATGACATCCTGTGTTGCCTTTTGGCAACATTTTTGTATTTCAAGGCCCTGAGCTGCCCGCATCAGGCTTCGAGCAGGATGCGCAGCATGCGGCGCAGCGGTTCGGCCGCGCCCCACAGCAGCTGGTCGCCGATGGTGAAGGCGCCGACGTACTCGGGGCCCATCGCCAGCTTGCGGATGCGGCCGACCGGGATGTCCATGGTGCCCGTCACGGCCACCGGCGTCAGGTCCTTCACGGTGGCTTCGCGCGTGTTCGGCACGACCTTGGCCCAGGGGTTGTCGGCGGCGATCATCGCTTCGATGTCGGCCACCGGCACGTCCTTCTTGAGCTTGAAGGTCAGCGCCTGGCTGTGGCAGCGCATCGCGCCGATGCGCACGCAGAAGCCGTCCACCGGCGTGGCGGCGGTGCCGAAGCCCGCGCCTTGGCCGAGGATCTTGTTGGTCTCGGCGCCGCCCTTCCACTCTTCCTTGGACATGCCGTCGCCCAGGTCCTTGTCGATCCAGGGGATCAGCGAGCCGCCCAGCGGCGCGCCGAAGTTGGCGATTTCGGAGGCGCTGAGGTTCTGCTGCTTGTGCAGCACCTTGCGGTCGATCTCGAGGATGGCCGACTTCGGGTCGTCGAGCAGGGCGCGCACTTCGGCGTTGAGGGTGCCGAACTGGGTCAGCAGCTCGCGCATGTGCTGCGCGCCGCCGCCCGAGGCCGCCTGGTAGGTCATGCTGGTCATCCACTCGACCAGGCCGGCCTTGTAGAGGGCGCCCACGCCCATGAGCATGCAGCTGACGGTGCAGTTGCCGCCGACCCAGTTCTTGCCGCCCTTGGCGAGCGCGTTCTGGATCACGGGCAGGTTGACGGGGTCGAGCACGATGATCGCGTCATCGTTCATGCGCAGCGTGGAGGCCGCGTCGATCCAGTGGCCGTTCCAGCCGGCGGCGCGCAGCTTGGGGAACACCTCGCTGGTGTAGTCGCCGCCCTGGCAGGTGATGACGATGTCGCACTTCTTCAGTGCCTCGATGTCGTTCGCATCCTTGAGCGCGGTTTCGTTCTTGGCCATCGCCGGGGCCTTGCCGCCCGCGTTCGAGGTCGAGAAGAAGACCGGCTCGATGAGGCCGAAGTCGCCTTCGGCCTGCATGCGGTCCATGAGGACCGAGCCGACCATGCCGCGCCAGCCCACGAGGCCGACCAGAGGTTGCTTGGATGCGTTCGCCATTTCAGTTTGCCCTTAGTGAAGAAAGAAAAAATCAGTCTTTTTTGCCCCCGACTCGTCGGCCGGGGGAGGGCGTGACGAAGCGGGCTGCGGTTAGCCGGTAATCGTCTTTTTGGTGATGGCTGCTACGACCGCGTCGCCCATTTCGCGGGTGCCGACGCGCTTCGTGCCTTCGGACCAGATGTCGCCCGTGCGCAGCCCGGAGGCGAGCACGTGCTTGACCGCCGACTCGATACGGTCGGCAGCTTCGGGCTGGTTGAGGGAGAAGCGGAGCATCATGGCAGCGGACAGGATTGTAGCCAAAGGATTGGCAACCCCTTTGCCAGCAATGTCGGGCGCGCTACCGTGGCTGGGCTCGTACAGGCCCTGGTTGCTCGCATTGAGCGAGGCCGAGGGCAGCATGCCGATGGAGCCGGTGAGCATCGCGGCCTCGTCCGAGAGGATGTCGCCGAACATGTTGCCGGTGACCACCACGTCGAACTTCTTGGGCGCCTTCACGAGCTGCATGGCCGCGTTGTCGACGTACATGTGGTCGAGTTCGACGTCCGGGTACTCCTTGCCGACCTCGGTCACGATGTCCTTCCAGAATTGGAAGGTCTCCAGCACGTTGGCCTTGTCCACGCTGGTCACGCGCTTGCTGCGCTTGCGGGCCGCCTCGAAGGCGACGCGGGCGATGCGTTCGACCTCGGGGCGCGAGTAGCGCATCGTGTCGAAGGCTTCTTCAGCGCCCGGGAAGTGGCCGTCGGTGGCAATGCGGCGTCCGCGCGGCTGGCCGAAGTAGATGTCGCCGGTCAGCTCGCGGATGATGAGGATGTCCAGGCCCGCGATCAGCTCGGGCTTCAGGCTCGAGGCGCCCACCAGCTGCTCGTAGCAGATGGCCGGGCGGAAGTTGGCGAACAGGCCCAGGTTCTTGCGCAGCCCCAGGATGGCCTGCTCGGGCCGCAGCGGGCGGTCGAGCTTGTCGTACTTCCAGTCGCCGACGGCGCCGAACAGCACCGCATCGGCGTCCTTGGCGAGCTTGAGCGTCGATTCGGGCAGCGGGTGGCCGTGCGCCTCGTAGGCCGCGCCGCCAACCAGTGCCGATTCCATCTCGAACTTCAGGTCGAGGACTTCGAGCACCCTGACGGCTTCCGCCACGATTTCGGTGCCGATGCCGTCACCCGGGAGAACTGCGATTTTCATAAGTTGGTCTGAGGTTTTTTCTTGAAAACGGAAAGGCCGCCGATCACGAGATCATCGTGTGCGCGAGCCAGGGCTTCTGCGCCAGGCGCTCGGTCTCGAAGGCCTTGATCTTGTCCTTGTGGCGCAGCGTCAGGCCGATGTCGTCCAGCCCGTTGATCAGGCAGTACTTGCGGAAGGCCTGCACGTCGAACGCGAACTCCTGGCCGTCGGGCTTCACGACCACCTGGCGTTCCAGGTCGATGGTCAGCGTGTAGCCCGGGAAGGCGAAGGCTTCGTCGAACAGCTGCGAAACCTGCGACTCGGGCAGCACGATCGGCAGCAGGCCGTTCTTGAAGCTGTTGTTGAAGAAGATGTCGGCGTAGCTCGGCGCAATGATCGCGCGAAAGCCGTACTGGTCGAGCGCCCACGGCGCGTGCTCGCGCGACGAGCCGCAGCCGAAGTTCTTGCGCGCCAGCAGCACCGAGGCGCCCGCGTAGCGCGGCTGGTTCAGCACGAAGTCGGGGTTCGGCTTGCGGCTGGCCGGGTCCTGGCCCGGAAAGCCGGCATCCAGGTAGCGCCACTCGTCGAACAGGTTCACACCGAAGCCGGTCTTCTTGATCGACTTGAGGAACTGCTTGGGAATGATCGCGTCGGTGTCGACGTTCTCGCGGTCCATGGGGGCCACGAGGCCCTTGTGCACGGTGAATTTCTGCATGTGATGTCTCCAGGTCAGGCGAAGGTGCGCACGTCGACGAAGTGGCCGTGCACGGCTGCGGCGGCGGCCATCGCGGGGCTCACGAGGTGGGTGCGGCCACCCGCGCCCTGGCGGCCTTCGAAGTTGCGGTTCGAGGTCGATGCGCAGCGCTCGCCGGGCTCGAGGCGGTCGGCGTTCATCGCCAGACACATCGAGCAGCCGGGCTCGCGCCATTCGAAGCCCGCGGCCTTGAAGATCACATCGAGGCCTTCGCGCTCGGCCTGTTCCTTCACCACGCCCGAGCCGGGCACGACCATCGCGAGCTTCACGTTCTTCGCGACCTTCTGGCCCAGCTTCTTCACCACGGCGGCGGCTTCGCGCATGTCCTCGATGCGGCTGTTGGTGCACGAGCCGATGAACACCTTGTCGATGAAGATGTCGTTCATGGCCTTGTTGGGCTCCAGGCCCATGTAGACCAGCGCGCGCTCGATGGCGCTGCGCTTGCTGGCGTCCTTTTCCTTGTCGGGATCGGGCACGCGGCCGTTGATCTCGACCACCATCTCGGGCGAGGTGCCCCAGGTGACCTGCGGCTGGATCTGCGTGGCGTCAAGCTCGACCACGGCGTCGAAGGTCGCGCCGGGGTCGGACTGCAGCGTGCGCCAGTAGCTCACGGCCTGGTCCCATTCGACGCCGGTGGGCGCGAGCGGGCGGCCCTTCACGTAGCTGATGGTCTTTTCGTCGACCGCCACCAGCCCGGCGCGCGCGCCGGCCTCGATGGCCATGTTGCAGACCGTCATGCGGCCTTCCATGCTCAGGTCGCGAATGGCCGAGCCGGCGAATTCAATGGTGTAGCCCGTGCCGCCGGCGGTGCCGATCTTGCCGATGATGGCCAGCACGATGTCCTTGGCCGTGCAGCCCAAGGGCAGCTTGCCTTCGACCTTCACGAGCATGTTCTTGGCCTTCTTGCCCAGCAGCGTCTGCGTGGCCATCACGTGCTCGACCTCGCTGGTGCCGATGCCGTGCGCCAGCGCGCCGAACGCGCCGTGCGTGGAGGTGTGCGAGTCGCCGCAGACCACTGTCATGCCCGGCAGCGTCGCGCCGCTTTCCGGGCCGATCACGTGCACGATGCCCTGGCGCTTGCTCAGGAACGGGAAGAACGCGGCGGCGCCGAACTCGGCGATGTTGTGGTCCAGCGTGGTGACCTGTTCCTTGCTGGTCGGGTCGGCAATGCCTTCGTAGCCGCGCTCCCAGCCGGTGGTCGGCGTGTTGTGGTCGGCGGTGGCCACGACCGAGCTGATGCGCCACAGCTTGCGGCCGGCCTCGCGCAGGCCTTCGAAGGCTTGCGGGCTGGTCACTTCGTGCACCAGGTGGCGGTCGATGTAGAGGATCGCGGTGCCGTCTTCCTCGGTGTGGACGACGTGTTCGTCCCAGATCTTGTCGTAGAGCGTGCGTGCCATGTCGGTCTCTTGTCTTTCGTGGGGAAATGGATTGTCTGTCGACGCGGTCTAGGCCGCGAGTCGTTCGGTGGCGTCGGCCGAATCGGCCGCCGCGTGCAGGTGGTTCACCAGCGTGCGCGCCGCCACCGGCAGGGTGGAGAAGTCGCGCGCCACCAGCCGGATCTCGCGCGCCGCCCAGGCGTCGTTGAGCGTCACGCTCACGAGGCCGCGGCCGATGCCGTTGTGCATGAGTTCGAAGGCGCGCTGCGGCATCACGCCGATGCCCAGGCCGTTGTCGATCATCCGGCACATGGCGTCCAGGCCCGTGACGTGGATGCGCAGCTTCACGCTGCGGCCGGCGCTCAATGCCGCTTCGTGCATCGCCACGTAGATCGAGCTGTTGGTGTGCAGGCCCACGTGGTCGAAGGCCAGCGAGTCGACGAAATCGATCGCTTCGTGCGCGGCCAGCGCGTGCCCCTCGGGAACGATCAGTGCGAGGTGGTCGTGCCGGTAGGAAAGGCTCTGCAACTCGCCCGCGCCGCCGGCCACGTGGCACACACCCAGGTCGGCCGCGCCTTCCTGCACCGCGCGGATCACTTCGCTGCTCAGGTGCTCCTCGAGGTCGATCTTGATGGCCTCATGGGCTCGCGAGAACACGCCCAGGTCTTCCGGCAGGAACTGCACGATGGCCGAGATGTTGGCGTGCACCCGCACATGGCCGCGCACGCCGTCGGCGTATTCGCTGAGCTCGCCCTGCATCTTCTCGAGGCTGTAGAGCACCGAGCGGGCGTGGTGCAGCAGGCTTTCGCCGGCCGGCGTGAGGTCGACGCCGCGCGCATGGCGGTAGAGCAGGGCGGTGCCGAGCGTGGCCTCCAGGTCGGACAGCCGCTTGCTCACGGCCGAGGCCGCGATGAACTCGCGCTCCGCCGCGCGCCCGATGCTGCCCAGCTCGCACACGGCCACGAACAGCTGCAACGACGTGAGGTCGATGCGGCGGGCAAAGTTGCGTTCGGACGTGCTCATGGGGCTTGGGCATCGCGTTTGGCGATGAGTTTGCTATTTTCTTCCTGTTTTGAAGCCCTTGCCATCGCGATGCGCGATGACATCGCTGCCGGCTGGCGAGGAGGGGCATGCCGAACGGGCAATAAAAAAGCTGCCCGGAGGCAGCTTTTTTCAGGGAGCGGAGGTTCCGCAGCCGGTCGATCAGCGAGCCGAGATCGGCTTCACGTCACGCTTGGGCGAGCCTTCGAACAGCTGGCGCGGGCGGCCGATCTTGTACTCGGGGTCGCCGATCATTTCGTTCAGCTGGGCGATCCAGCCGACCGTGCGGGCCAGCGCGAAGATCGCGGTGAACAGCGGCACGGGGATGCCGATGGCGCGCTGCACGATGCCCGAGTAGAAGTCGACGTTCGGGTACAGCTTGCGCGACACGAAGTACTCGTCTTCCAGGGCGATCTTTTCGAGTTCCTTGGCGAGCTTGAACAGCGGGTCGTTTTCCAGGCCCAGCTCGGTCAGCACTTCGTTGCAGGTTTCCTGCATCAGCTTGGCGCGCGGGTCGTAGTTCTTGTACACGCGATGGCCGAAGCCCATCAGCTTGACGTTCGAGTTCTTGTCCTTGACCTTCTTGATGAACTCGCCGATCTTTTCCACGCCGCCTTCGCGCTGGATGTCGTACAGCATGTTCAGCGCCGCTTCGTTGGCGCCGCCGTGGGCCGGGCCCCAGAGGCACGCCACGCCGGCTGCAATGGCCGCGAAGGGGTTCGTGCCCGACGAGCCGCACAGGCGCACCGTCGAGGTCGAGGCGTTCTGCTCGTGGTCGGCGTGCAGGATGAAGATGCGGTCGAGCGCGCGCTCGAGCACCGGGTTCACCTTGTACTCTTCGCACGGCGTGGCGAACATCATGTGCAGGAAATTGCCTGCATAGCTGAGTTCGTTCTTCGGGTACATGTACGGCTGGCCGACGGTGTACTTGTAGGCCATGGCCACGAGCGTGGGCATCTTCGCGATCAGGCGGATCGCGGCGATCTCGCGGTGCTCGGGATTGTTGATGTCCGTGCTGTCGTGATAGAAGGCCGACAGGGCGCCCACGAGGCCGGTCATGATGGCCATCGGATGGGCATCACGGCGGAAGCCGCGCAGGAAGAACTGCATTTGCTCGTTGACCATCGTGTGGTTGGTCACGAGCTTGGTGAAGCTGGCCTTCTTGCCTGCGTCCGGCAGTTCACCGTACAGCAGCAGGTGGCAGGTTTCCATGAAGTCGCAGTTGGTCGCGAGCTGCTCGATGGGGTAGCCGCGGTACAGCAGCTCGCCCTTGTCACCGTCGATGTAGGTGATGGCCGACTGGCAGGCGGCGGTCGACATGAAGCCCGGGTCGTACGTGAACATGCCGGTCTGTGCATACAGCTTGCGGATGTCGATCACGTCGGGCCCGATGGTGCCCTTGTAGATCGGCAGTTCGACGTTGTCGCCGCCATTGCTGAACGACAGCGTGGCCTTGGTATCGGATGCTTTCATTTCGGTTTACTTTCAGAGGTGGATTCAGGACGAAGGAGAAAAAATGGCAGGACGCTGAGCGCCGTCGGTACGCATCAGCTGCAGCAATGCGACCACCTCGGCCCCGGCCCATGCGGGCTCGGGCTCCTTTCTGCACAGCAGCAGGTCGAGGAGGTCGTTGTCCGACAGGTCCATCAATGTCTCCATCGCTCCCGCTTGACCGACGGTCATGTGGGATTCGTGCCGCTCGAAGAAGCGGGCGATGAACAGGTCGTTCTCCAGCAGGCCGCGCCGGCAACGCCACTTGAGCTTGCTCAGCGCGCGTTCGCCGAGCAGCGTATCGGGGGCGTTGGCGGGGGTCGACATAAGTAAGGCTTCTCGGAAAAACCGTCAGATGGCGCGACGCACCATCAGTTCCTTGATCTTGCCGATGGCCTTGGTCGGGTTCAGGCTCTTCGGGCACACGTCCACGCAGTTCATGATCGTGTGGCAGCGGAACAGGCGGTACGGGTCTTCCAGGTTGTCCAGGCGCTCGGCGGTGGCTTCGTCGCGGCTGTCGGCGATGAAGCGGTAGGCCTGCAGCAGGCCGGCCGGGCCGACGAACTTGTCGGGGTTCCACCAGAAGCTCGGGCAGCTCGTGGAGCAGCTCGCGCACAGGATGCACTCGTACAGGCCGTCGAGCTCTTCACGCTCTTCGGGCGACTGCAGGCGCTCCTTTTCGGGCGGCACGGTGTCGTTCTGCAGGTACGGCTTGATCGAGTTGTACTGCTTGAAGAACTGGGTCATGTCGACGATCAGGTCGCGGATGACGGGCAGGCCCGGCAGCGGCTTGAGCACGACGGTGCCCTTGAGCGTGTTCATGTTGGTCAGGCAGGCCAGACCGTTCTTGCCGTTGATGTTCATCGCGTCGGAGCCGCAGACGCCTTCGCGGCACGAGCGGCGGAACGACAGCGTGGGATCCTGCGCTTTGAGCTTCATCAGGGCGTCCAGCAGCATGCGTTCATGGCCGTCGAGTTCGACCTCGACCGTCTGCATGTAGGGCTTGGCGTCCTTGTCCGGGTCGTAGCGGTAGATCTGGAATGTGCGCTTCATCGTATGGACCTTGTAAATATTCTTAGAACGTGCGGACCTTGGGCGGCACGGATGCCACCGTCAGCGGCTGCAGCTTGACGGGCTTGTACGAGAGGCGGTTGTCCGCGCTGTACCAGAGCGTGTGCTTCATCCAGTTGGCGTCGTCGCGGCCCAGCGGTGCGACCGGGTCGTCCGCGGGACGCTCGTAGTCTTCCACCGTGTGGGCGCCGCGGCATTCCTTGCGGGCGGCGGCCGAGACCATGGTGGCCTGGGCCACTTCGATCAGGTTGTCGACTTCCAGCGCTTCGATGCGGGCGGTGTTGAACACCTTGGACTTGTCCTTCAGGCCGATCGACTTGACGCGCTCGCGCACGGCGGCGATCTTGACCACGCCTTCGTCCATCGAGGCCTGCTTGCGGAACACGGCGGCATGCTGCTGCATGACGGCGCGGATCTCGCCGGCCACGTCCTGGGCGTATTCGCCGCCGGTGGAGGCTTCGAGCTCGTTCAGGCGCTGCAGCGTGCGGTCGGCCGCATCCTTGGGCAGTTCCTTGTGTTCCTTGAGCTTGTCGTTGAACTCGACGATGTGGTTGCCGGCCGCGCGGCCGAACACCAGCAGGTCGAGCAGCGAGTTGGTGCCCAGGCGGTTGGCGCCGTGCACGCTCACGCAGGAGCATTCGCCCACCGCGTACAGGCCGTTCACCACGGCGCTGTTGTCTTCACCCTTCTGGATGACGACCTGGCCGTTGATGTTCGTCGGGATGCCGCCCATCTGGTAGTGGATGGTGGGCACCACGGGAATCGGTTCCTTGGTGACGTCGACGTTGGCGAAGTTGATGCCGATCTCGTAGACCGACGGCAACCGCTTGTGGATGGTGTCGGCACCCAGGTGGTCCAGCTTCATGTGGATGTAGTCCTTGTTGGGACCACAGCCACGGCCTTCCTTGATTTCCTGGTCCATCGAGCGCGAGACGAAGTCGCGCGGGGCCAGGTCCTTCAGGGTGGGCGCATAGCGCTCCATGAAGCGTTCGCCGTTGCTGTTCAGCAGGATGGCGCCTTCGCCGCGGCAGCCTTCGGTCAGCAGCACGCCCGCGCCGGCCACGCCGGTGGGGTGGAACTGCCAGAACTCCATGTCCTGCAGCGGGATGCCCGAACGTGCGGCCATGCCCAGGCCGTCGCCGGTGTTGATGAACGCGTTGGTGGACGCACCGAAGATGCGGCCTGCGCCGCCGGTGGCCAGCAGCACGGTCTTGGCCTGCAGGATGTGCAGGTCGCCGGTTTCCATTTCGAGGGCCGTGACACCGACCACGTCGCCTTCGTTGTCGCGGATGAGGTCGAGCGCCATCCATTCGACGAAGAACTGGGTGCGGGCTTCCACGTTCTTCTGGTAGAGCGTGTGCAGCATCGCGTGGCCGGTGCGGTCGGCCGCGGCGCAGGCGCGCTGCACGGCCTTCTCGCCGTAGTTGGCCGTGTGGCCGCCGAACGGACGCTGGTAGATCGTGCCGTCGGGGTTGCGGTCGAAGGGCATGCCGAAGTGCTCGAGCTCGTACACGACCTTCGGTGCTTCACGGCACATGAACTCGATCGCGTCCTGGTCGCCGAGCCAGTCGGAACCCTTGATCGTGTCGTAGAAGTGGTAGTGCCAGTTGTCCTCGCTCATGTTGCCGAGCGAGGCGCCCACGCCGCCCTGGGCAGCGACGGTGTGCGAACGGGTCGGGAACACCTTGGAGAGCACGGCCACGTTGAGGCCGGCACGGGCGAGTTGCAGCGAGGCGCGCATGCCGGAGCCGCCGGCACCGACGATGACGACGTCGAACTTGCGCTTGGTGATGTTTTCTTTTGTGTAGGTCATGGTGGGTCAGATCTTCCAAAGCACTTGAATGGCCCAACCCGCACAACCGACAAGCCAGACGATGGTGAAAACTTGCAGCACGAGACGGATGGCGACGGGCTGGACGTAGTCCATCCACACGTCGCGCATGCCGACCCACACGTGATAGAGCAGGGCAACGATCACGGAGAAGGTCAGGACCTTCATCCACTGTGCGGCGAAGATGCCGGCCCACAGGTCGTAACCGATGGGGCCGCGCGAGAAGATCAGCTGTGCGAGCAGGATGATCGTGAACAGCGCCATCAGGGCGCCGGTGATGCGTTGGCTGAGCCAGTCGCGCAGACCGTAGTGCGCGCCGACGACGATGCGCTTGGAGCCGTAATTCACAGACATGGTTGGCTCCTTCTCAGTACAGGCCGAACAGCTTGGCGCCAAGCACCAGCGTGAGGATGATGCTCGCGAGCAGCGTGAAGATGGCCGAGCTGTGGCCGAACTCCTTGGTCACGGCGGAGTGGCTCACGTCCATCCAGAGGTGACGCAGGCCGGCGATGAAGTGGTGCAGGTAGGCCCAGATGAGGGCCAGTGCGACGAGCTTGAAGAACCATCCCGGGGCAAAGCCGATGCCGGTGTTGAACGCGGCCTTGAATTTCGCGAACGAATAGTCAGATGACAGCGAGGTGTCGAACATCCAGATGATGAAGGGCATCAGCAGGAACATCAGAACACCGCTCACGCGGTGCAGGATCGACACGATGCCGGCCGGCGGCAGCCGGTAGGTCGTGAGATCGGTGAAGGCGTTGATGTTCCGGAATTCGCGACGCGGCGGCCGGGGGGGAGTTGCAAGCTCGGTCATAGGGAGATGGCTTTCGTGGCTTTGTGACTTGTTGGCTTGTTCTGAGAGCGAACGCTTTTGTTTCTTCTGCGGAATGCAAACAACGCAAAATTCTATTGCAATGCACCATCGCGCATCGGACGCACAGGAGTCAACGCACTGCGGCAGTCGGATGCTCGGGGCTCGAGGTCGCGTTGCGCGGGCTGAGTGTGCGCGTTTGTGCCCGCGCGGGCGAGGTTCTTCGGCGCCATCGGATCAGCCCAGCTGGTTGCGGTAGTGGTGGGTGTCGGTGCGGTACAGGCCGCGGCGCAGTTCCATCGGCATGTCGTGGTACGTGTGCGCCACGCGCTCCACGCTGAGCAGCGGCATCTGCAGCGGCACGTCGAGCAGCTGCGCCTGTTCGGCATCGGGCAGCACGGCGCGGATCTTTTCTTCGGCGCGCACCATGCGCACGCCGAACTCGGTTTCGAACATCGCGTACATCGGGCCCGGCCAGGCGCGCAGCCGGTCGGCCGTGAGGCCCTTGAAGGGCGCGCCGGGCAGCCAGAGGTCTTCGAGGATGGTCGGCACGCCGGCGTAGGCGAGCACGCGGCGCACCTGCAGCACGGCGTCGCCGGTGCGCAGGCTCAGCGCACGCGCCACGTCGGCCGAGGCGCGCAGGCGCTTGCAGTCGACGATGGTGCGCTCGGCCGGACCTTCGGCGCTCGGGCTGCCGGCGTCGGGCACGAGCTTGAGAAAACGGTACTGCACATGCTGCTCGGCATGCGTGGCCACGAAGGTGCCCTTGCCCTGGCGGCGCACCACCAGGTTTTCGGCTGCCAGCTCGTCGATCGCCTTGCGCACCGTGCCCTGGCTCACGCGGTACCGCACGGCCAGGTCCATCTCGCTGGGGATGGGTTCGCCCGGCTTCCACTCGCCGGCCTGCAGGCTCTGCAGGATCAGGGTCTTGATCTGCTGGTAGAGCGGACTGAAGGACGGCGTCGTGGGCTCGTCGAGGGTGGAGGGCGTGTTCATGGCAGCGGTGGGGTGCGCCGTGGCGGACCCCCAGAGGATATCTTATATAAGACATAAGACGGCCTTTGTCGAATCGGCTTAAAATGCGGCCCGGTCCCGCGCCGCGGGAAAGCTTCCCCCCGCTGGACCGCGGCGCCCCACGAGAGCGCTAACCCGTTTCACCACCTTCTGGAGTCTTCCCATGAGCAAAAAGCCTGTCCGCGTTGCCGTTACCGGTGCCGCCGGTCAAATCGGTTACGCCCTGTTGTTCCGTATCGCTTCCGGCGAAATGCTCGGCAAAGACCAGCCGGTCATCCTGCAACTGCTCGAAATCCCCGACGAGAAGGCCCAGAAGGCGCTCAAGGGCGTGATGATGGAGCTCGACGACTGCGCCTTCCCGCTGCTGGCCGGCATGGAAGCCCACGGCGACCCGATGACCGCCTTCAAGGACGCCGACTACGCCCTGCTGGTCGGTTCGCGCCCCCGCGGCCCCGGCATGGAACGTGCCGAGCTGCTGGCCGTCAACGGCGCCATCTTCACGGCCCAAGGCAAGGCACTGAACGCTGTCGCTTCGCGCAACGTGAAGGTGCTGGTCGTCGGCAACCCCGCCAACACCAACGCCTACATCGCCATGAAGTCGGCACCCGACCTGCCGCGCAAGAACTTCACCGCCATGCTGCGCCTGGACCACAACCGCGCTGCCAGCCAGATCGCCGCCAAGACCGGCAAGGCCGTGGCCGACATCGAGAAGCTCACCGTCTGGGGCAACCACTCGCCCACGATGTACGCCGACTACCGCTTTGCGACCATCAACGGCGAAAGCGTCGCCAAGATGATCAACGACCAGGAATGGAACGCCAACACCTTCCTGCCGACCGTCGGCAAGCGCGGTGCGGCCATCATCGAAGCGCGCGGCCTGTCGTCGGCTGCCTCGGCTGCCAACGCCGCCATCGACCACATGCGCGACTGGGCCCTGGGCACCAACGGCAAGTGGGTCACGATGGGCATCCCGTCGGACGGCCAGTACGGCATTCCGAAGGACGTGATGTTCGGCTTCCCGGTCACCTGCGAAAACGGTGAGTACAAGCTGGTCGAAGGCCTCGAGATCGATGCCTTCAGCCAGGAGCGCATCAACAAGACCCTGGAAGAGCTCGAAGGCGAACGCGCCGGCGTCGCCCACCTGCTGTAAAGCAAGCCCGCCCGCATGCTCGACTGGAACCCCGCGCTCTACCGTCGCTACGAGGACGAGCGCACCCGGCCCGCACAGGAACTCCTGGCGCGGGTCCCGCTTGCCGAGGCCGCCCGCGTGGTCGACCTCGGGTGCGGACCGGGCAATTCCACCGAGCTGCTGGCACATCGGTTCCCGACGGCGCAGGTCACGGGCACCGACAACTCCGAAGCCATGCTGGTCAGCGCGCGCGAGCGCCTGCCGGCGGCGCGCTTCGAGTTGAGCGACATCGCGACCTGGGCGCCGCGTGAAACAGAAGCGCCCGATCTCATTTATGCCAACGCGTCCCTGCAATGGGTGCCGGATCACGAAACGCTGATCCCCCGCCTGTTCGACGCGCTGGCCCCGGGCGGCGTGCTCGCCGTCCAGATGCCCGACAACCGCCAGGAGCCCACGCACCGCCTGATGCGGGCGGTGGCGGCCGAAGCGCCCTGGGCCGAGCCCATCGGCGACGCCGACAAGCTGCGCACCTTGCTGCTGCCGCTCGGCGGCTACTACGACCTCTTGGCCGCGCGTGCGGCCCATGTCGATGTCTGGCACACCATCTACCAGCACCCGATGGCCAACGCCGCGGCCATCGTCGAATGGGTGCGGGGCACGGGCCTGAAACCCTTTGTCGACCGCCTGCCGCCCGACCTGCAGGCGAGCTACCTCGCCGAATACGAACGCCGGGTGGACGAGGCCTACCCGGTGCGCACCGACGGCAAGCGCCTGCTGGCCTTCCCGCGCATGTTCATCGTGGCACACAAGAAAAAAGACGCATGACCACCAAGAACGCCGCCCACCCCGCGGACGTGCTGCTCGGCGCACAGGCCGGCGCCGTGACCCTGCCGGTGTGCGACCACTACAGCGGCGTTGAAGCCCGCATGAAGAAGAGCCTCGCGCTCCAGGCCGAGATGGCGCAGGAGTTCGGCGCCTGCGTGTTCGACGTCACCCTCGACTGCGAAGACGGCGCCCCGGTCGGCGGCGAGGCGGAGCATGCCGCGCTCGTCACCGAGCTCGCGCTGGCCGCCCAGCCCGGCATGCGCGTCGGCGTGCGCGTGCACCCGGTCGACCACCCGGCTTTTGCCGGCGACGTGGTCACCATCGCCGGACGCGCCGGCCAGCGGCTGAGCCACCTCATGGTGCCCAAGGTCGAATCCGTGGCCGATGTGTGTCAGGCTGTTGCCGCGCTCGACGCCGCCGATGCCGCCGCGCTGCCGCTGCACGTGCTCATCGAATCGCCGCTGGCGGTGCACAACGCCTTCGAGATTGCCGCGCATCCGCGCGTGCAGTCGCTGAGCTTCGGCCTGATGGATTTCGTGTCGGCGCATGCCGGCGCCATTCCCGCCGACGGCATGGGTGCGGCGGGGCAGTTCAGCCACCCGCTGGTCGTGCGTGCCAAGCTGGCACTGGCCTCGGCGGCACATGCCTACGGCAAGGTGCCTTCGCACTGCGTGGTCACCGAGTTCAACGACACCGATGCGATGCGCCTGGCGGCCCGCAAGGCGGCCACCGAATTCGGCTACACGCGCATGTGGAGCATCCACCCGAACCAGATCCGGCCGATCCTCGAGGCCTTCGCGCCCGACGAGGCGCAGATTCAAATTGCCACAAAAATCATTACAAAAGCCGCAGACGCGGATTGGGCACCGACACAAATTGATGGCACATTGCACGACCGCGCGAGCTACCGCCACTTCTGGCAGGTCCTGACGCGCGCCCACGCAACAGGGCGCGCGTTGCCCTCCGAGGCGAAAGCCTGGTTTGCATCGCGGTCTCCTGAAACCCACTGAATCAGCCTGAAGGAACCCCGCTCATGAAGAAAATTGCACTGATCGCCGCCGTTGCGCTGGCCCTGCCTTTCGCCGCCGTGGCCCAGAACGCCACCGCCACCAAGCCGGCCGCGGCCAAGGCCGAAGCCAAGAAGACCCCGCCGAAGCGCCAGGTCACCCGCAAGGCGGCCAAGGCCGTCGAAGAGGTCACGCCGATCGCCGACGACACCAACATCGTGCTGTCCGAGTCCGACTTGGCCGTGGCGCAACGCGTGTCCATCGGCAAGGCCCAGTGCGAACTCGGCGCCGACGTGACCGTCACGCCCGACGAGAAGAAGCCCGGCTTCTTCACCGTGACCACCAAGGGCCTGAAGTACCGCATGCACCCGGTCGAAAGCCGCACCGGCGCCATCCGCCTCGAAGACCCGCGTGCCGGCGCCATGTGGCTCCAGCTGGGCAACAAGTCGATGCTGATGAACCAGAAGGCCGGCCTGCGCATTGCCGACGAATGCCAGACCGCCGCCCAGGTCGCCTTTGCCGACGAGATGAAGAAGAACCCGCCGAAGGCCCTTTTCGAAGGTGCCGACGCAGCCAAGAAGTAAGAAGAGCACCGAACCCGGGGTGCGGCGCGGCTCTTGCTTGGCCGCTCGAGACCGTTCCGCACGCCCGATAGCCTAGTTTCCGGAGAAAAGAAGATGTTGCAAGCCTACGTTGATCATGTTGCCGAACGCGCCGCGCTCGGTATCCCGCCGCTGCCCCTGAGCGCGAAGCAGACCGCCGAAGCGATCGAGCTCCTGAAGAGCGCGAACGCCAAGGACGGCGCCTTCCTGCTGGACCTGCTCACCTACCGTGTGCCCGCCGGCGTCGACGACGCCGCCAAGGTCAAGGCGAGCTACCTCGCGGCCGTGGCCCACGGCACCGAGAAGAACGCGTTCATCACGCGCGCTCGCGCCACTGAACTGCTCGGCACCATGCTCGGCGGCTACAACATCAGCCCCATGATCGACCTGCTGGACGACGCCGAAGTCGGCGCCGTGGCAGCCGAAGGCCTGAAGAAGACCCTGCTGATGTTCGACCAGTTCCACGACGTCAAGGAAAAGGCCGACAAGGGCAACGCCCACGCCAAGGGCGTGCTGCAAAGCTGGGCCGATGCCGAGTGGTTCACCAGCCGCCCGGAAGTGCCGCAAAGCATCACCGTCAGCATCTTCAAGGTGGCTGGCGAAATCAACACCGACGACCTGTCGCCCGCACCCGATGCGACGACGCGTCCCGACATTCCGATGCACGCCCTGGCGATGCACAAGAACGCCCGCCCCGGCATCGTCCCTGAAGAAGACGGCAAGCGCGGCCCGGTGAAGTTCATCGAAGACCTGCGCGCGCGCGGCCACCTCGTGGCCTACGCCGGCGACGTGGTCGGCACGGGTTCGTCGCGCAAGAGCGCCACCAATTCGGTGCTGTGGTTCACCGGCGAAGACATTCCCTTCGTGCCGAACAAGCGCTTCGGCGGCGTCTGCCTCGGCGGCAAGATCGCTCCCATCTTCTACAACACGATGGAAGACTCGGGCGCTCTGCCCATCGAGCTCGACGTGACGCAGATGAACATGGGCGACGTGGTCGAGCTGCGTCCCTACGAAGGCAAGGCCCTGAAGGGCGGGCAGGTCATCGCCGAATTCCAGGTCAAGAGCGACGTGCTGTTCGACGAAGTGCGCGCCGGCGGCCGCATTCCGCTGATCATCGGCCGCGGCCTCACGGCCAAGGCGCGCGAGGCGCTGGGCCTGCCGGTCTCGACGCTGTTCCGTCTGCCGCAAAGCCCGGTCGACACCAAGAAGGGCTTCTCGCTGGCACAGAAGATGGTCGGTCGCGCCTGCGGCCTGCCCGAAGGCCAGGGCGTGCGCCCGGGCACGTACTGCGAACCCAAGATGACCTCGGTCGGCTCGCAGGACACCACCGGCCCGATGACCCGCGACGAGCTGAAGGACCTGGCCTGCCTGGGCTTCTCGGCCGACCTCGTCATGCAATCGTTCTGTCACACGGCGGCGTACCCGAAGAAGGTCGACGTCAAGATGCACCACGAACTGCCCGAGTTCATGGCCAACCGCGGCGGCGTGTCGCTGCGTCCGGGCGACGGCGTGATCCACAGCTGGCTCAACCGCCTGCTGACGCCCGACACCGTGGGCACGGGCGGCGACAGCCACACCCGCTTCCCCATCGGCATCAGCTTCCCCGCGGGCTCCGGCCTCGTGGCCTTCGCGGCCGCCACCGGCGTGATGCCGCTGGACATGCCCGAATCGGTGCTCGTGCGCTTCAAGGGCAAGATGCAGCCCGGTGTCACGCTGCGTGACCTGGTCAACGCCATTCCGCTGTACGCCATCAAGAGCGGCCTGCTGACCGTGGCCAAGCAAGGCAAGAAGAACATCTTCTCGGGCCGCATCCTCGAGATCGAAGGCCTGCCCGACCTGAAGGTCGAACAAGCCTTCGAACTGAGCGACGCCTCGGCCGAACGCTCGGCCGCCGGCTGCACGGTGCACCTGAACAAGGAACCGATCCAGGAGTACATCAACAGCAACATCACGCTGATGAAGTGGATGATTGCCGAAGGCTACGCCGACGCCCGCACGCTGGCACGCCGCATCGCCGCACAGGAAGCCTGGCTCAAGGACCCGCAGCTGCTCAAGGGCGATGCCGACGCCGAGTACGCGGCCGTCATCGAGATCGACCTGGCCGAGATCCACGAACCCATCGTGGCCTGCCCGAACGACCCGGACGACGTGAAGACGCTGAGCGACGTGGCCGGTGCCACCATCGACGAAGTGTTCATCGGCTCGTGCATGACCAACATCGGCCACTTCCGCGCCGCGTCGAAGCTGCTCGAAGGCAAGCGCGACATCCCGGTCAAGCTGTGGATTGCGCCGCCGACCAAGATGGACGCACAGCAGCTCACCGAGGAAGGCCACTACGGCGTGTTCGGCAACGCGGGCGCGCGCACCGAAATGCCGGGCTGCTCGCTGTGCATGGGCAACCAGGCACAGGTGCGCGAAGGCGCGACGGTGATGTCGACCAGCACCCGCAACTTCCCGAACCGCCTGGGCAAGAACACCAACGTGTACCTGGGCTCGGCCGAACTGGCCGCCATCTGCTCGCGCCTGGGCCGCATCCCGACCCGCGAGGAGTACATGGCCGCCACGGGCGTGATCGATGCGTCCAGCGCGCAGATCTACCAGTACCTGAACTTCGACAAGATCGAGGACTACAAGGGCGTGGCGGACACGGTCACGGCCTGAGGGTCGTTGCAGCCGGCGAGCGATTCGCCAGCCCCATGAAAAAGCCCCGCTTCGGCGGGGCTTTTTCATGGGCGTTCGCTGCCGGTGTCAGCCCGGCGGCGGATTCGGCTTCAGGTGCTCCTGGCCCTTCAGCACCATCGCCATACCGGCGGGGCCGCCCACCGCGTAGGGCAGCGAGGCCTGCAGCGAATGGGCGAAATCGCCGCGGTACAGCTTGGCGCCCTGGTGGGTCAGGTTCGAGTTGGCGTCGATGTAGATCGACTCGCCCAGGCCCGACCACAGCCGGCAGAAACCGTAGTCTTCCGACAGGTAGCGCCGCGTGAGCGGGTCGACCATCACGTCGAAGAAGCGGTAGTGCAGCCCGCGGTCGGCTTCGCCGATGCTGTCGGGCACGTACTGCAGCTCGGGGTAGGCGGCCATGAGCCGCTCGAACACGCCGCGCCGGATCGCCATGAAGCCCGTGGGCGCCTCGGTCATCTTCATGAAGCCGTCGGGCTGCACCTCGAGCTCGATCTGCGACGCGCCTTCTTCGGCCTTGGCATTGACCGTGTAGCGCGTGAACGCGGCCTCGAACTGCTGTTGCGTGGTGCCGGCCGCCACGCCGCCGGCGGGCCAGTCTTCGCGCTTGAGCGGGTAGACGCCAGCGGCGATGTCGTAGCCCGACAGCAGCAGGCGGAACGCCGCTTCGGCCGAGAAGCCGATGTCTGCGTCGATCCAGAACAGGTGGGTCCACTCCGTGTTGGCCAGGAACTGGGCCACGCAGTTGTTGCGCGCGCGCGTGACCAGGCTCTCGCCCTGGTGCATCAGCACCTGCATCTTCATGCCGGCACGTTCGGCGTTGATGGTGAAGTTCAGCAGCGACGCCACGTAGTTCTGGAAGAACTTGCCGTCGTGGCTCGGCGTCACGATCACGGGGTAGAAGTTCCGGAGTTCGGACGGATCGAGCATGCGAGGGGCTCCGTGGGGCGAGGGTCTGGCTAGCGGGCAGGGCGCTGCATCAGGCCCTGCAGCAGGGTGTCGTAGGTCTGCGTGGCCACTGCGTCGCCGGGCAGGTAGCGCCCGATCAACGCGCGCTGCCGGTCGCGGTAGGCCTGCGCCTGCGCGTCGTGCCCGTCGATGGCTTCGAGCACGCGGGCGCTGCCCGCGGCCACGTCGTTTTCTGCGTAGTAGTAGCCCAGGTCGGCGCACAGGTGGGCGTTGTGCACCAGCGGATAGCCTTGCCAGCAGGTCTCGAGGTAGAAGTAGTTGAGCGGGTTCTCCCACTGGTGGGAGACCACGATGTCGGTGTTCTGCGCCAGGAACACCGGGGTTTCGTGCCGGCCCAGGAAGACCGCCTTGTGCTGGCGCACCAGGTCGAGCTGGTTCATCAGCGTGATGAACTCCATGCTGTCCTTGGCCATGCGCTCCACGTTCGTGACCTGCAGCAGCGCGATCGCGTCGGGGCGGGCGCGGTACGCCAGCTCGGCGATCAGGATGGGGTAGACGCAGAACTTCACCACGTTGATGTTCGGCTCCATCACGCTGAGCCGCCGCGGGCCGCTGCGCGGCTGGTACGCGCCGCCGTCGGGCAGGGCGCGGGCACGCTCTTGCAGGAACACCGGGCTCCAGACGAAGGGCACGGCGCGCGCCTCGGCGCGGCGCAGCACCTCGAAGTACGGCTGGCTGATGTGGGCCACCTGAGGAACCATCCAGATGTCGTCGTAGCGCTGGTTGATGAAGAGGTTGCGGCCCCACAGCGGCTTGCCGAACAGCATCGACTCCATCGCGTGCACGTACTCGAAGCCGCAGCAGTACGACACCAGCCGCGCGCCGCGACGCTTGAGGTGGTCGGTCTGGTCGCCGTCAATCTGGCCGCCCAGCTCGATCAGCACATCCACGCTGTCCTTGGCCGCCTCGAAGGTCACGGTCGGCCAGCGGGCCTGGTCCCAGGGCAGGGCGGGGGTGATGGGCGTGGCGGTGGTGTTGACCAGCACCACGGAGGCGACGCTCGGGCAGTGCTTCAGCGCCTCTGCCAGGAACACGGCGTTCTGCTTGATGCCGTTGTTCCAGAGGGTCTCGGCCTCGTGGTGGAGGCCGATCGTGATGCCGATGCGCAGGCCGGCACCCGAGGCGGTGGTCATTGGTTTTCGCGGGGGACGTAGCCGGTCAGCCGCCAGCCGTTGGGTTCGAGGCGGAAGCTGACTTTTTCGAAGACGGTCTTGTTGTTGGTCAAGTGGGTGGCGAAGTCGACATTGGCGTACAGGCCGGCGGGAATGCCAGTGCTGTCGTTCAGGTAGCGAATTCGGGTGATGCTGGCCCAGTCACGTCGTGCTACGGCACCCACACTTTGACGTGAGCGTTGTGTATTGGCAACGAACTCGGCTTTCGGGAATCGAGCCTTCACGAACGCCGATGCAGCGTCCCAAAGCTCCCCCGAGCGGTCTTCGTCGATCTGCTTGAGGCTGGCGAGGCTTGCCTGGACGAGTTCGTCGGCGGAGGAGCCGTCCTGCGCCAGGGCGCAGGAACCGGCCAGGGCCAGCGTGCATGCGGCCAGGAAACGAGAGAAGAACGGCTTCATTTGGGCAACCTTTGCGAGGAAAACCGCTGTGACAGACAGCGGCGGCGATTCTAGGCGGGGCGTTCGGATCGACGTTCCACGGCGACATCGGTCAGCCCATATTTGTCGCCAATCGTGAAAGTTTGTGAACTAAATCATCATTTCACGGTTTCCAGTGGGCACTAATGGCTGCAAATGTAAACGGCTGCGTACATTACCGCGTCCATTGTGAACGTCAGGGTAACTACGACCCCTGGCTGAGGCGACGAACTGCGGGCGGTCGTTGTCTTCCTCCGCCGATACCGCGCCCGCCCTCTGCGAACCGAGCTCGAAGAATATGAACAAGTCTTACCGAAGTATCTGGAATGAAGCCCTGGGGGCCTGGGTTGCGGCGTCTGAACTCACTTCGGCGCGGGGAAAGAAGAGCAGCTCGAAACTGGTGAGAGCGACGGTCGCTGCGGTGTCCGTAATGGCTGTTGCCATGGGGGCGCACGCTGCCTACGAGTTAGGAAGTGGCGATGCGACCGGAACGGGCTCCGTCGCGATCAGCGACTCAGCTGGTGGACCTGCGGTTGCCAGCGTTGCGTACTCTCTCGCGATCGGCAACAACGCTCAGGCGACAGCCAACAGCGCGACAGCCATCGGTTCCGGTGCAAAAGCTTTTGCCAAGGGGGCTTATGCCTTGGGCAACGACGCCAAGGCCTCTGGGACTTCAGCTGTTGCGATAGGGGGCGGGGACGGGACGGGCAACGGTGGTTCTGTCGCCTCGGGCGAGCAAGCCGTGGCCATCGGGCGAGCGACAAGCGCCGGCGGCGCGAACAGCGTTGCTATCGGCGGCAGCTTGACGGTGAATGGCGGCGCAAAGAGCGCCGGCGCCAACGCCGTGGCGATTGGTTCGGGGGCCAATGCAGGCAACGACAACAGCGTGGCTCTCGGCAGCAACAGTGCAACAGCCGCGGCGGTCGCTACGTCCAATGCAACGGTCAATGGGGTTGTGCTGGGCGGTTTTGCTGGCGCCACACCGGCCAGCGTGGTGAGCGTTGGTTCGGTGGGCGCCGAACGTCAGATCACCAATGTGGCCGCGGGCCAGGTGACCTCCACCTCGACCGATGCAATCAATGGCAGCCAACTGTTTTCCGTCGCCAGCGCGTTGGGGTCGTTGTCGACGTCGACTTCCTCGGGCCTGAGCACGACCAACAGCCGCGTCAACAGTCTCTCGACGTCCACATCGAGCGGGCTCAGCACCACGAATAGCAACGTGAGCAGCCTGTCGACCTCGACGTCCATTGGCTTGAGCACGGCAACGAGCGGCATCTCGAGCTTGTCGACGGGCCTGAGCACCACGAACAGCAACGTCGGCAGCCTGTCGACCTCCACATCGTCGGGCCTGAGCACGGCGACCAGCCGCATCAACAGCCTGTCGACTTCGACGTCGTCGGGGCTGAGCACGGCCACGAGCAACATCTCGAGCCTGTCGACCGGCCTGAGCACCACGAACAGCAACGTCGGCAGTCTTTCGACCTCCACGTCGACTGGCCTCAGCGCGACCAACAGCCGCATCGACAGCCTGTCGACGTCGACGTCGTCGGGCCTCAGCACAGCGACGAGCGGGATCTCCAGCCTGTCCACAGGTCTGAGTACCACGAACAGCAACGTCGGCAGCTTGTCGACGTCCACATCGTCGGGCCTGAGCACCAGCAGCAGCCGCATCGACAGCCTGTCGACGTCGACTTCAAGCGGCCTGAGCACGACCAACAGCAACGTCAGCAGCCTGTCGACTTCGACGTCGTCCGGTTTGAGCACGGCCACCAGCGGCATCTCCAGCCTGTCGACTGGCCTGAGCACCACGAACAGCAACGTCAGTAGCCTGTCGACTTCCACGTCGTCCGGACTGAGCACCAGCAGCAGCCGCATCGACAGCCTTTCGACATCGACGTCGAGCGGTCTGAGCACGGCCACCAGCGGCATCTCCAGTCTGTCGACTGGCCTGAGCACAACGAACAGCAACGTCAGTAGCCTGTCG